>JAFMIA010000071.1 GCA_017854255.1 Pseudomonadales bacterium | reverse complement strand
ACGTAGCGCGGTCTTTGGGATCGACGCTCGTTACTCGTAAGGATCGGCTTAACGCATTTGGCCGCGGTCAGGGCGCGATCTTGCATCGTAAGATGGTCAATCCAATTCAAGGGCCACAGACGATCTGCCTCCTTTTGATGAATCGGCAGGGCATTTGTATCCGCTGACAACACGTCAAGATCCTGTCCGATCCGAAAAAATGATGTTCCTCAAAGGACGGCGCCTCTTCAGGGACGGTAATTTCGACGGATTGAGGGTTAACATTTTGAGGCGCACGGCAGGATTTATTGGGGCTCTAAAATGGATAATAAATTACATAAATCCGCCATAAATAACTGATTAAAAACATGTTATTCCTGAGCCTTAGACGAAAACCGTTCTGATGAGGTGAGCAGGCTTACCGAAAAATGACCTTAGAATCTCCGGCACAATGGCGGTAAAGGTTGCATTGAGTGACGATGAAGCGCCTACAGGAATCAATAAAGCAGATGGGCGCGCGAGTAGAATCGGTTTTAGATTGTAACCTTAAAGACAGGGTTTTAAGGTTGCTCAGCATTGAGGATCAAATTCTCGCCAGTATCGAGTTGACGGGAGGGCCAAGGTGCTCGGCGCCTCCCGGTCGATCATTTTTCAGGACTAGCCTTCGTTTTTGTAGAGATAGGAAGCGCTCCATACCGATTCACCATCACACGCCGCATAGGCAGCATAGTAGTCCCCAAGGGCACGAGCACCACCGCCGTTCGCGACCCAGTTCTCATTCGCCATCAGTTGTTGTGCGTTCGCGTAAGAAACCATGTGCATGAAGCGTCCGTGCGCGTTGCCAGCCCCAAGTCGCGGTAATACAACGTTCCAGGCCATGCTGCTGCTGTCATTTTCGTAGGCTGCTTGCCAGGCATCATGCTTGGTTTTGAGCTGATCCCAAGAGACGTTATCTCGCTTTGAGCACCAGTTCATAGAGATTAACCGATCATCGGTTGAGTCAAGGGCCTCAATCTGGGCGACTCGATTGATTGCTCGAGCGAATTTGAAAGTACAGGTGGCGATTTTGTCTGATGCCGCCATGAGTTTGACTGCCTCTTTCGACGCAAGCCAATTGTCCCATCCGGTTCCAAATGCTTCGATGGTGCCCATCGTAACGTCAATATAGCTTGCTGCGGGTTCTCCCGGCATGCCATGACTGTACATTGGGGTCAGGCGCATCAATGATAGGGCTAGACCGGTTTCATCAAATAATCGCCGGACCTCGTCGTTCAGCTTCGCCATGTCGTCCAATGTTTTACCAGGTTTGAGCTGGCAGACTTCGAATTGAATACCAAACTGCTGGTCGAGATTAACGCCGCGCCAGGCGTTAGTGTGGTTATCAGCCTGCGCGATTGCAGCAAGACTGAACAGGGCGATACAGGTTATCAGTCGTTGAAACATATTCTTTCCTTTTATTTTATTTTGAATAAGTTAACGCGCCTTAAGGTCCAAATTTTTTAAGACGCTTGATATCAGGTTTCCAAAAACGGGTGCCGGGCGCAACGATGGTTCGATATTGGTTAGGCAACGTGGTGCGCGTTTTTCATCTATTGAAGCGCCTTAGGCTGCTGCGCTCAGCTAGATTCAATTCGATAGTGGTTTTGAAACAGACTTAAGGCCTAACGCAATCTAAACATCCACCGGGATGTCTGAGCCGAAAAACGGCGCGGCTCGTGGCTTTTTTCATAGCGAGATCTTGCCAGGACGGTGTTACTCGGGGGGACGCTTCTTTAACCCGTTGAGCGTGATCAGGGTGGATGCGTTTTTAATAAAAGCGCCGTTTGATACCACCAGAGGACGTCGAAATGACCATTCTCGCTCGGCCATCCTCAAGAGAGCACCTCCGGTGTCTACTGGGTCCTCCGGTAAGTCGATTCGATTGCGGCCCCGTCGCGGAAACGCAGACCGGATCCGGTCTCGTCGCGAAATTGTTTGTGTTTGAAGTTCAAACTGACACCTCAAAAACGTGGTTGGCCAAATGGGAGTATTGGCTTTTTTGGACGAGGCGCCTTAGGCTTACGGACTCTTGGTGGAATACGTAATGCGCGGTTGGTTATCGTTGCCCCGATCGTTACGAAGCATAATAAGGAGCCTGAATTGATAAAGCAGATTACGAGAAACGTGTTGCTGCCAAGCGCGTTGTGCGCCGCGTTCCTTTTGGGTTTTGCATCAATCGCATCGGCCAGTATGGTCTGGTTGACCGATCTGAATGCAGAGGTCACCAGTGGGCGGGTTGAAAG
Organism: Pseudomonadales bacterium; assembly: GCA_017854255.1. Classification (GTDB taxonomy): domain Bacteria; phylum Pseudomonadota; class Gammaproteobacteria; order Pseudomonadales; family Azotimanducaceae; genus UBA9926. Next base: position 12,418 of record JAFMIA010000071.1, on the reverse strand, counting down.
TCTTGTCGCGGATTTGGCAGCAGCGGAGCGAGCGGGCGCGGAACTCGTGATTCTGCGGATTGATACGCCGGGCGGGATGCTGGAACCCACGCGCGTGCTCATACAAGCGATCCTTGACTCACCCGTACCGATTGTCGGCTACGTGACGCCAGCGGGCGCTCGGGCCAGCAGCGCAGGGACCTACATTTTGGCGGCAACGCACGTTGCTGTGATGGCGCCGGCGACGAATGTCGGCTCCGCGAAGCCCGTATTCATTGGTTTCGGCGAGATTGATGAGGATGCAAAGCTCAAGGCGACCAACGATGCGTCCGCCCAAATGCGGGCTTTGGCGCAACTTCGTAATCGCAACGCAGACTGGCTTGAGCAATCGGTGGTGGCGGCAAAAAACATCACCGCAGAAGAGGCGCTTGGCCTGGGCGTCATTGATTTGATTGCCGTTAACCAAAAGGATTTGCTGAAGCAACTTCAGGGGCGCCGAGTTCAGATGGGTGAGGGTGACCTTGTGCTGGAAACGACAGATTTAGAGGCTAAGGAAGGCACGCCCTTTGAATCTTTTTCTTGGCCGACAATTTGGTTGCTGTTTGGCATTGCGCTGATTGTTTTAGAGTTATTGCTGACCAGCTTCATATCCCTGTTTTTTGGTCTGGGCGCGTTGATTACCGCGCTCGCGCTGACACTTGGACTGCCAGCCAGCGGTTGGCCCGTCTGGTCCGTTTTTTTGGGTTCATCGATTGTCTTGTTGTTTGGCGCGCGAGCGCGATTTAAGCATTATTTTGTTGGGGATGAGTTTGCGGAAGGGGATTCTGAATTGGATGCCGGTTTCCTTGGCCAACGCGTGCAATATGTGTCAGGGTTCACGCCTGAGCAACCGGGCGAAGGGATTGTGCAGTTTAGAGGTTCGAACTGGCAAGCCCGTAGTGAGGCAGCAACGGTTTCCGCTGAGGGTCAGCTTGAAATTGTAAAATTTAAATCAAATAGGCTTTGGATAAAGGAGATAACTCATGGGTGATTTTGTCATTTACGCGACTGGAGTCGGTTTGATCCTATGGATCTTCTTTCAAACGGTGCGCATTGTGCCGCAGCGAGAGCAGTATGTGGTGGAAAACCTGGGTAAGTATCAAAAAACCTTAAGTGCGGGCTTTCATATTTTGATTCCGTTTGTGCAAAAGGTCGCCTACAAGCACACCTTGAAAGAGCAGACGATTGATGTGCCATCACAAAGTTGTATCACCGCAGACAATATCTCGGTCGAGATTGATGGCATTCTCTATTTGCAGGTTCAGGATCCGTATCTTGCGAGTTACGGGATTCAGGATTACCACTATGCAACCTCTCAATTAGCGCAAACTACGTTGCGTTCTGAGATCGGTAAGATTGAGCTGGATCGAACCTTTGAAGAGCGCACCACCATTAACTCGCAAGTGGTGGAAGCGGTGGACATGGCCTCAAACCCCTGGGGCGTCAAGGTCTTGCGTTATGAAATTAAAGACATCAACCCGCCCGCAACGGTGCGGGATGCACTTGAGAAACAAATGCGCGCAGAACGGGAACGACGCGCGGTTGTGGCAGAGTCCGAAGGCGAGCGAGAAGCCAGAATTAATGTCTCACAAGGTCAGCAGCAAGAAATGATTAACGTCTCGGAAGCGGAGAAGCTCAAGCAGGTGAATGAGGCGGAAGGTAAGGCGAAAGAAATCGAGTTGTTGGCGCAAGCTACTGCTGAAGGGATCCGGACGATTGCCAGTGCCATTAACTCGCCCGGTGGTATGGAAGCGGTGAACCTGCGTGTTGCCGAGCAGTACGTGAAGGAATTCGGCAATCTTGCCAAGGAAACGAACACTTTAATTCTGCCCGCAGATGTCGGTAATATTGGCGCGTTTGTCGCAACGGTGACGACCGCCATGAAAACCATCAGTCCGGAAACGTCAAAGCCTTCAGGCGAGTCGCTCTAAGCCGGGACAGCGCGTTATGAGTCGAAATGGCTAATCAGCCGCGCGCCATCGGGCTTGCGTTGATCACCTTACTCATGTGGTCAACGGTTGCCACCGCGTTTAAGCTCACGTTGGCCTACGCCAGCGTACTGCAGACCCTGGCGATTGCGAGCGTGGTTTCGAGTCTGGTGCTTGTGATCCTGGTCGCGCTCAGCGGAAAGGGGGCAGCCCTTGCGGACGTGTTTTGGGATAACTGGCGGTTCACGCTGTTGGCCGGGTTGCTCAACCCGGTAATCTATTACCTCATCCTGTTTGAAGCTTACGATCGATTGCCAGCTCAGCTGGCGCAACCCATTAATCTTACCTGGACCATTGTGCTGTCTTTGATGGCTGGTTTTTTCTTAAAGCAGCGGATCCGAGGATTTGACTACGCAGCGGCCTTGATCAGTTATACCGGGGTCCTGGTGATCGTGAGCCAAGGCGATGTCACCCAATTGCTGCAAGCCGATTGGATCGGGGTCGGATTGGCCATCGTTTCTACCTTAGTCTGGGCGGGGTATTGGACGCTCAATATTCGTGATCAACGCGAACCCCTTGTTGGGATGTGTCTGAATTTTGTGATCGCAGCGCCAGTGGTACTGGTGATCTGGTGGGTCTTTGACGGCGCATTGCCGCCGGTCGCGGGTATTTTTGGCGGCGTCTATATTGGTTTGTTTGAGATGTCGCTTGCGTTTGTTTGTTGGTCGCTGGCTTTGAAAGCAACCGACAATGCCGCAACGATCAGCAATCTCATTTTCCTGTCCCCCTTTTTATCCCTGCAGTTTATTCACTTCGTTCTGGGAGAGATTATTCATTGGACGACCTATGCGGGTCTGATGACCATCATAGCCGGCATTGCATTGCAGCAGGTTTTGCACCGGCGCGCCGCTGTTGCAACGGTCGCCGCAACGCCTTGAGTTTGTCGCTAGCCCCAAATTAACCTTAACGCACGGGTCGCGCATTGCCTGCGCATCGCGCGCGACGTGAGGCCAGCCGCTGCGGGTCCCGGGGCTGGTCAGAATCAAGTCAAAGGCTAGGGCAGTTTACGCACCTGTATGGCTTCGATGCCTTGCCCGGATAGCATGTCCGAAATCACGACCACTTTGTCGCCACTGTCTAAGCCGGCCTTGCCTTTTAATAACTTAAAGGCCGATGTGAGGGTTTTCTCAGGGTCTTGGCTGAAGGCAATACGGTAGGGTGAAACGTTCCGGTTCAAAACCAGTCGCCGTCGTGTCTGAGAATCGTTGGTAAAGGCATAGATACGGCTTTTCTGTGGATGGCAGTTGGTCACAAAGTCTGCCATGTAGCCTCGGCGGGTGATGACAACGGTGCCTTTTGCACCGATGCTCTCGGCCAGCTGTACGGCGTAGTGGGCTATCTGCTGCTTGTCGGAGTCCGGCGCCAGCTTTTGAACGAAGCTCAGGCCTGGAACGCGCTCTGAAGCACGTGCGATCTCGACCAATTGTTCAACGCACCGAATTGGATATTTTCCGATGGTGGTCTCACCGGACAGCATGACCGCATCCACTTCCTCATAGATGGCGTTGGCCACATCCGTGACTTCGGCTCGGGTCGGGATCGGGTTTTCAATCATCGACTCCAAAAGGTGCGTGGCGACGATAACCCGTTTGCCTTCCTCGGCGCACCGCCGCACGATCTTTCGTTGCACGTTGGGCAGTTCGGCCAGATTGATTTCAACACCGAGGTCCCCGCGCGCCACCATGATGCCGTCAACCTCTTGTAAAATCTCATCCAAGTTCGCAACGCCAGATTGGTCTTCGATCTTGCCAATGATTTTAATCTTGCCGGCCTTCTTGCCGAGGAGTGCTTTGAGTTCTCGCACGTCCTCGGCTTCACGAACAAATGACAAGGCAATAAAGTCGACTTCCTGCTCGATGCCAAAGGCAATATCAGACCGATCCTTGTTGGTAATCGCGGGGAGGTTGACCCGGATGCCCGGCAGGTTGACATGGCGTTTGCTTTTTAAAATACCGCCATCGATGATTTTACAGCCCAAGGTGCCATTGTCGTTCTTGGTGAGGACCTCCAGGTTAATGATGCCGTTGTCGACGGTGATGCGATCACCAATTTTAAGGGCGCTGACCAAATCGTCGTAATGGATGCGAATGCTTGATGCCTCAACATCACCGCCATCGCGGACACTGATGGTGATCTCATCCCCAGTCGTCAGAGCGAGCTCGCCTGTTATATCACCGGTGCGAATCTCTGGCCCTTGGGTGTCTAACAAAATGGCAACGGGATCCGGCAGCTTACGGTTGAGGGTTTTAATCGCGCGAATAATGCGGGCCGCGCCTTCATGCTTGGCGTGGGACATGTTTAGGCGAACCACGTTCATCCCAGCCAGCGCCAGTTTTTCAAGCTGATCGAAGGATTCGGTTTTTGGGCCGATGGTGCAGATGATCTTGGTTTTTCGCATGACGGGGCCTTGCCTGAAAAGCGGCGAATCTTACAGGATTTACGGCGCGCCTTGTAGTTCGGCCGCCTCAAATAGGGCAAGTTGTTGGCTTTGCTCGGGCTCTGGGTCATAAAAATGAACCCCAAGGCCAATCAAACGCACGCCTTTGCCAAAGCCGCGGTCCCAAGCGCTTTCAAGTAGCGTTTGCGTCAGCGCAGGGTCGAGGCTGTCGCTTTGGCGCTCCACGGTGGTTTGCGTGAAATCGCTGAATTTCAGCTTAACTTGCTGATTTTTAATCCGCCGGCTCGCATAGGGCGTTAAGCGTTTTTCGAGTTCCGCGGTCAGACGCTCAATGATCGGCGCGGCCTCGGCCTGCTCGGTTAAGTCTTCTGAAAAGGTGCGTTCAACACTGACGGATTTTCGGATCCACTCGGTTGTCAAACGCCTCGGGTCATGCGCCCAAGCGCGCTGAAAGAGGTGATTTGCAAAGCTGCCGAAGTGCTGTGACAGCGCCGCTTCGCCAAAATCCCGGATGTCTTGGCAGGTAATGAGGCCAAGCTTGCCCAGCTTTGCTTGGGTTACTTTACCAACGCCTGGGATTTTTTTAAGCGGTAACGCGCGCACAAAGTCGTCCACGGTCGAAGGTGTGAGCACAAATTGGCCATTGGGCTTGTTTTCATCGCTGCAGATTTTGGCGAGAAACTTGATCGGTGCGATACCGGCTGAGGCCGTGAGGCCGGTTTCATCAAAGATCACTTGCCGAATCTCGGCGGCAATCCGGGTTGCGCTGCCTTGGCAATGCTCGGAATCGGTGACGTCCAAATAGGCCTCATCCAGGCTAATGGGTTCGATCAGGTCGGTGTAACGATGAAAGATCGCGCGGATCTCGCGGGAGATGGCTTGGTAATAGGCCATGCGAGGGGGGAGGACGATTAGGTCGGGGCATAAACGGCGGGCATAAGCGGTTGCCATAGCGGAATGAATGCCAAAGGTTCGGGCTGGGTAGTTGCAGGTTGCGACCACCCCGCGTTGATCGGGACGGCCGCCAATGGCAAGGGGCAGATTGGTGAGCGTGGGGTCGTCACGCATTTCAACCGCCGCATAAAAACAATCCATGTCGACATGGATGAATTTACGAGTGGTCTCCTCGCTCGAGGCTTGCGATGTGTCGGCGTCCATTGACAGCTTATGGATTGGTGCTTTGGCACGAGTCTAACGAGGATTACGAGAATTGCGAATAGGCGCGCGGGGAAAGGTTGGCGTCTGTCTGTCGTGTAACGATTGGCTTTTTTAAGGGTTTCCTGCATTCGGGCAGGATCTCCGCACTGCGGCGCCTTGCTTGATCAAACTGACGGGATTCGCTCAACAACCTGCGATCGAACTGTTATCATTTTTATCGTGTTGTTACCCAGTGTGTCGCGTGCCCATGATGAAAATAGAAGAAGCCCGAGAACGATTCATTCCCGCCGTTGAGGAGATCCTCGATCAGTGCCGGTTGGTTGATGAATTCGTTGATAAAGAGAAATTTCGGATGATGATCGCAACCATTTGGGGGAATGCGGTGCTTGAGCCGGATCGGTCAGGGATCACCGAAGATGACCTGCCGGTTTTACATGATTTCTTGAATGAGGAGCTCAATCGGGTGGTCGGCGCAGATGAGAACCTGATGTCGACCTTTGAGTTTTTGGTCAGTAAAAAAGGCGCGGACAGCATGAGCCGATTACAGACCAGCCAAAATCATCGTGAATTCTTGTTTTATTTTGCGCGGTTGATCCTGCAGCGTGAGGTCGAGCCCAAAGCTTAGAATGGTATTTTTGCCAATTTTGCGGCGCGGTCTCTGAATGCGTCCACGGCGGTCCTTGAACCTTGGGCCATGACAGATCTGGAAAACAAGTAAGGAATCAAGCTGATCGCGATGCCTGCTGATCCCGACGATTCAAATAATGCTGCACCACGAGGGTGCCAATCAAATCACCCTGGACATTCACCGTTGTGCGAAAGGTGTCTAAAGGCCGTTCGATGATGAGTAGGATCGCGATGGCTTCGAGGGGGATGCCGACGGCGAGTAAAACGATTTGCATCCCGGACATGGAGGCGGTTGGCATGCCCGGTGCGCCGATCGATGAAATCATGGCCATTAAGAATACCGTGATCACCATCAAGGTGCTGAGCTCGATCCCATAAAGATAGGCCAAGAAAATCGCAGCGACCGCTTCGAATAACGCCGTGCCATCCATGTTCATGGTGGCGCCCAAGGGAAGCACGAAGCTGCTGACACTTTGAGAAACGCCCAGTTTTTCCTGAGCGGTTTTCATAGAGACCGGCAAGGTCGCGGCGCTCGATGAGGTCGAGAAGGCGACGAGCAAGGGTTGTGCGATGGACCGCACGAGGCGCACCGGGTGTTGGCCCGTTGTCATCCAGGCCACCAGCGGCAAGATTACGAAACCGTGGAATAACGTTAAGCCCGTTACCAGCACCGAGAACTGTAAGAGTTGGGTGAGGAAGTCCTGGCTAAATTCATCGCTGATGCTCAGGCGCAGCGAAAAGTCGAAAATAATGGCGAAGATGCCGATGGGCAGCAGCCGGATAATCCAGCTTAAAACGGTCATGATGATTTGGTTTAGATCCCGGACGATGCTGAAGACCGGGCTGTCGGGTTTTAAGGTGATGACCATCGCAAGGCCCAGTAAGATCGCGCTGGTGACGATGCCAATAATGTTGAGGTTGACCAGCGCGTGGAAGGGGTTTGCAAAGGCCATGACGAGGATCTGCTTTAAAATGGCAATCAGGGAGTCGCTGCCAGGGTCGATCATGCGGGATTCGGAAAATACAAGGCTGCTCTCAAGGGCTGGCGGGTAGGCTTCCCAAGGGTGGATCCAAAAAACGGCGATGAGTCCAAGCACAATGGCAAGGCCGGTCGTGCCCATGTAGTACAGAACGGTGACGCCACCGAGGCGGCGCAGACGAACCACATTGCCGATGTTGCTGATGCCGCTAATAAGCGAGAAAAAAATCATCGGCGCGATGAGCATTTTCAAAGCGGCGAGAAAGGCAACCTTGATCATTAAGATGGTGTCATAAAAGGGCGTGGGCGATGTGAGCCAACTGCTGTCGCCGAAAAGCCGGGCGCCGATGGCCGCCACCACGGCCGCAATGAGGATTTGCACGGTTAAATTTTTAAGCATGAGGGCACCTTCTTGAACGGCGAAAGTGTAGCATCTGTTCCCGCCTGCAGCATCCAGCAGAAGGCATTCCCATCAATCTCGATTAACGATAGTCTGTGTTCTTTGCAGATGATTCGAGCGCTATGATGTTTTTGCTAACCAGTTTTATTGCGGCGCTCGCGTTGTGGTCTTTAGTGCGTATTGTGATGCAGCGCGCTGCAATCGCACTGAGCCCGATTCAGGCGCCCGGTCCCGACAGTCTTTATTTTGAAATGCGCACTGGTTTGATCCTTGCCGCGGGGGCTCATATCTCGCAGCTGTTAGGTTACCGGCGCGCCGCCGATTGTTTGGCGCAGTTCGATGGCGCTGCGCATTTTAAGAATGCCAGTTTGGTGCAACTGATCAGCGGCGCGGTCAAACCCGAGGCACTCGTGCTGCAGACAGCGCAGGGTGATGCATTACCCGGTGCTTTAAGAATTCGGGTGATCGAGGGTGCCCATGCGGTTGAGGTGCAAGCAGCGACGAAAGTCGAGCGCCGCGCGCGGGTGCTGACGCCATCAGATGCTTCCCGGCCAGCATTGCCGATCCCGATCCCATTGGCGCCAGGACCGCTCTTTTCTGTGCTCGCGGCCTCCCACGCCGGGGATGCAATTGAAACCTATCATGCGCTGTTCGACAGCAAGAGCTTGCGCCTGCAACCCAGTCCAGACCTCAATCGTCGTATGGGGTTTCCGGTAAACAACCGCTGGTTATCCTCGGCCCTCTGGCAAAAGTGCCTGGATCCCGATGATCATGAGCGTGTTCTGCAGTGTCTGAGAGGGCAAGTCGTCGATGACGTAACCTGCCGCGTTGCGACCCTGGCAGGGGAGTTGTTGTTCTTGCGCTTGACGGTGATCGCATTACCCGATGCCTTGGGTAGCCTTACAGCCGGAGCCAATGCGGGCTGTGGCGCGGGTCTTTTGAAGATTCAGTTGGATCAGCAGACCGGTCAGGCTGAGGGGAGTCTGACGGCTCAAAGGCGTCAGGGCGGCCCAGTTGGTGCCCCGGCGTCACGGGTTGATAAGGCGCGTTCAGGACGAGCGGGTACGGATGCGGCATCACCCGATGGGGTTGCCTTAACACATGATGAATTAAAGGGCGTGGGCCAGGCTCGACCACTTCCCGCATTAGCATCGCTTGCGCTTGACCGGGATGCTGAAAATAAAGACCAGGGTTCAGCAGGACGCGTTCTACTGATTGAAGACGACCCGGTGGTGCGCCAAGCGCTGCTGCCAGTCTTGTCTGAGGCGGGGTTAAGCGTCACAACGGCGGCGTCTCTAAGCCGTGCGATCAATCTCTGGCAGAAGGGCGCTTTTGATTTGGTGATCACCGATCGTAATTTAGGCCGTGACAGCATCCTACCCTTTCTGGACGAGATGGCCCATGAGGGTTCAACCGTGCCGGTTCTGTTAATGACCGCCGACCCCTTCGATCATGCCGCGGTTCATACAACACTGGCCAAACCCTTTGATCTGGCGGCGTTTCAAGGTTTTTTAGAAGCGGGTCTCGACGCCATGCACGCAGCACACAAACAAAGGTTAGGGGTTGCGCCATGACCCAAAGGATGTCGTTTTTGATTCAAGCCATGCCGATGCCGTGCTTTGTCTTGGATTCAGAGGATAAACTCGCGTGTTTTAATCAAGCAGCACGCGCCGAGTTTGAAGATCCTGAACAGGTTTTTAATCATTGCTTGACCGCATGCCCCGCGTTTCAAGACGAGGTGGGGAGCTTTGAGTCAGAGTTCGAAGGCGCGCCCATTACGCTGACGTACGTCAAGGATGAAGCCCGGTATCTTGTGTTTATGGCGCATCATCAGGAATTAAACTTGCTCCAAGTCGAGCTGCAGTCTCTGAAAAAACCACAGCGACAATTGATCCAGACGCTTCAAAACATGGTGTCCACGGCTAAGGGCTACTCAGAGCTGATTGCGGTGATGCTGGAAGAGAATCAGTTGGTCGCGGGGGAGCGGTTGGCAGCCATTCGGCGCTACGAGCAGTATGTGAATGATCACCTGATGGATATGGAAGGTCTGCTGGGGCAGGCGTCCAGCAGCAAACTGCTCATGGGCGCGCAGTTGGCTGATGAGGCGCCCTTGATCGCGCTCGTGAGTTTATCGAACCCGGTTAGGAGTGAGCTGGTCGCGGAATTGTTTCGCGCCCAGGGTATGACGGCTCGCATTGCTGAGGGCCCACGCTTAGCCGCCGCCGCGCTTCAGGAAAACGCCAAGGGCATCCGATTGCTGGTGACCGATGATGCCGTTGACGGCTTGCCGCAATGGCGCGAGGCTAACCCGGATGCCTCGATCATTGTTTGTGGTGATTTTTCAGAGCGGGCCGCCCTTGCAGGTGATTTCGCGGATCGGTGTCGAACCCTCCCGGATCAGCCGATGGATATCAATCAAATGCTGCGGGCGGCGATAGACCTGCTCAATGATTGACTTGATCTAACCCGGCCGCTGCAGAAAGCACAGCGCCGATGGAATGGGGGATGACCAGATCGGCAATGGGATCTAGGTCGGTGGCTTGATGATTGATGATAATGAGGTCTGCGCCCTGTTGTTTGGCTAGAACCGGAAAGCCGGCAGCCGGGTACACCGTAAGGGAAGACCCGATCGCAATGAATAGGTCGCAGTCGGTGCTGGCATCGTGCGCTGCCTGCATTTCGGTTTCGGGCATGGCTTGTCCAAAGGAAATTGTAGCGGTTTTAATGATGCCGCCGCATTGCTGGCAGTCGGGGACGGTCTCGAGGGGTTGAAATATCGCTCTAATTGCCTCTAGTTCATACCGGTCGCCGCAGGATAAGCACGTCGCATATTGTGCGTTGCCATGCAGCTCGATGATCTGATGGTCTGGCACCCCCGATTTCTGATGTAGGCCGTCCACGTTCTGCGTAATGATGCGGGTAATCTTGCCGGCGCCTACCCAGTGCGCAATCGCTGCGTGTCCCAGATTGGGCTCCGCCGTCCCAAAGCGGTCACTGCCAGAAAAACGGCGGCGCCAGGATTCGCGGCGCCAATCTTCGGAGGAAACAAAATCACTAAAGTCGATGGGTGTTTGGGTATTCCAAATACCATTGGGGCCGCGAAAGTCTGGAATGCCCGACTCTGTGGATAAGCCGGCGCCGGTAAAAACCACCACATTCTGGGCGCGCGTGATTGCGGCGGTTAATGCGGTTATTAAGTCGCTTTCGGTTTGTTGGTTCATGGCGGGTCTCCTGTTATGCCAGTTTAGAAGGTATTGAAATGCAGCGCCAAGCCGTATTGCGATCGTTATACCGTTTAGATAGATCTTTTTTTGAGGCCCCTGTGGACGGGCATTGCTAGCGCCGAAGATGGCGGTGGAAAGGGCTTGTTAAAAGCGGGTTTGCTCTGTGCAAGATCGAGCGGGGGGCCAAGGCTAAGGGGTTCAACCCGGGATGATTAGGGCTCATCGGCCGAATCCGTTATTGCTTCGGAGGCGACGACCGCCAACGGTCGCGGCTTCGGCATAAATCATCCAGACGGGGCATGATCTTCAGTACTGCGGGGATGACCGGATGAAGGGATGAAGGGATGAAGGGATGAAGGGATGAAGGGATGAAGGGATGAAGGGATGAGGCGCATGGTCAGCTTAGCGCTGCGGGGACTTTTCTTTTGTTCGTCTTCGTCTATCAACGGGGATCTCCGCGATCCGGATACGGCCTAATGAGAAGCCGTCGATCTAGCCGGTCCAGGGGCCATCGAGCGGTTTCTGGATAGTACATCGATAGGTCACGGGCCGGATAAGCGTGTCAGGACGCCGTCAGGCGCTGCTTAAATGTTTAAAGATCTGCTAGATTGACGAAACTGCAAAGGAGGATGCCATGAGTGTGTTAGCCCGTTGGTACGATCGAGCTGTATTGCCGAAACTACTCAATACCTTAATGAAATCGCCTGAGATGACTCGGATACGCGCGCAGCGGGTGCCGCAGGTATCTGGCCGGGTGCTGGAAATTGGCGTGGGCTCGGGGTTGAACCTACCTTTTTATCAACCGGGTACGAAGGTCTTTGCGGTTGATCCGTCCGAGGAACTGCAAGTGTATGCGCGCGAGGTGGCGGAAGCGCATGGCACCGAGGTTGAATTCGCAGCCGTATCGGGCGACGCCATACCCGCTGATAATCAAAGCTTCGATGCGGCAGTCATTACTTGGACGCTGTGCACGATTCCGGATCCAGCCGCCGCATTGCTCGAAATTAGGCGCGTCCTAAAGCCGGGCGCGCGCTTGGTGTTTGCCGAGCATGGGGTCTCGCCTGATCATGGTGTGGCGCGATGGCAAAACCGGATTAATCCGATCTGGAAACCCTTAGCGGGCGGTTGTAATTTAAATCGCGCGCCGGATGTGCTGTTGGCGGAAGCAGGGTTTGCCTTCGATGACATCGAGCGGGGTTACATTGCAGGACCCAAGTTTGCGACCTACACGTATCAGGGGCTGGCGCGGCTGATGTAAACCGCTGCCGAGCGGACGTGCCAAGGACGAGCGTTAGAAAATCAAAGGGATTTAAACAAACTTCGGATGGGGCGTTAGCGCGGGCCAGATCTTTTTTGGTGTTTCTTAATTTACTGCGTTCTTTGCTCTGAGCCGGTCAAAGGCGGTGTTGTCATCAGCCTGCAGGGCGCGTTCAACGCGCTGCGTGCAATCTGAAGGTGAGAGCGCACCGGTGTCAACTTCCACATCGTAGAGGCCATGGGCGTGACAGCTTTTAAAATGCCCGTAGGCGGTGCCTGGGAATCGCCCGGGACGTTGCTGTTCCCGAACATCGATGCTCGCCAGATCGCAGCGTACGCCCACGAACAATACATTCACGCCCTTGAACA
>JAFMIA010000159.1 GCA_017854255.1 Pseudomonadales bacterium | reverse complement strand
AAAAAGCTGATTGCCTTCTTTGGTGGCGATGAGGATTACCTCGATGACTTATCCCTGTTCGATAAATGGGAATACATTAACAACACCCGCTACAACCATTTTTTGATTGACCGCGTTGGCCTCACCCGCGAAACCTTGCCGATTCTGGGCGCGCATTTGTCGGTTTTGAATGGGCCTTCTGGCTGGCAACACACCGTGTATGAAGCCATTTTGGCTGGCGCGCCAGGGTTGCGCGCACTGGGCTGGGTTACGAACTTTATCGATAGTGCAGCGGCAGCGGTGCTGGATGATGTATCCGAGATCCGAATGTTTCCTGACGGCAATGCATCGGTTGCGCGATTGCTGGTTCAGGCGCTAATCCCGGAGGTCGCACCTGCTATGGACGGCATCTCGGATGTCGCAATCGCGCAGTTTGACTACGATGCGCTGGATGAGGCCAAGCAAAATATTCGGGTGCGTTTGAGCAGCACGGTTGTGGGTGTTAAGGAAATGACTGACGAAAAAGTCCAAGTCGACTATGTCAAAAATGGTGAGCCCTTGCGTGTGACCGCGAACCATTGCGTGCTGGCGTGTTACAACGCAATGATTCCGCATCTCTGCCCAGAGATGAGCGATGCCCAGAAGCAGGGACTAAGCTATGGTGAAAAGGTGCCCTTCGTCTTTGCCAATGTCTTGTTGGCAGATGGTGTCGCTTTTTCACAGCTGGGGCCGACGATTACCCAGTGTCCTTTTGACGCATTTCAGTGGGTGGTCGCAGGCCCAACCATGACGACCGGCGGTTATGCGCCGCCGCGAGCGGCAGATGATCCGATGGCCATTCTTATGATGGGCTCGCCTACGCCTGCAGATGACGAGACAAGCTCGGCTCGGGACTTGTTTCGCCGCGGGCGGCATAAAATTTATGCAACAACGTTTGCCGAGTACGAACAAAATATTCGCGAGCAGCTACAGTCGCTACTCGGCGCCCACGGGTTCGATCACGAAACTGATATTCAAGCCATCACTGTAAATCGCATCCCGCATGGCTATGCCTATTGGTATTGGGGTCTTGATGATCCTGAATGGTCGCCGGGACAAGCCCCGCATGAGATCGGCCGAAAACAGTTTGGTCGAATCTCGATCGCCAACTCAGATTCACAAGCCCGGCCTTATATGGACGGCGCTTTCGATGCCGCTTTTCGAGCGGTGGATGAACAAATTGCGTAGATTTGTAGGAACGGTTCCTTTGAAGTTTTTGATCGCTTTTCAAAAAAGCATCAAGGGTGAAAAATTGGAGACACTGCTTAATGAGCTGGAATTTCTGGGTATGAAGCTAATCGATTGGTGGATAGCCTTCACAATGTCCCAATATTATCGGCGCTATTGAGGAAAAGATGGTTTGCCGTGTTGTTGGTTACAGGGTGATCTCGCATCGTTAGCTGGCGTGTCTGAATGGGGCGCCGCGATTCAAACGATCCGCAAAAGCGCCTGCAGAAACGCGCAATAAAATACAGTCGATAAATTGCTTCTGCTAAGGGGCGATCTTTGTTATCGCATCGCCTAAGTCTCTAAGCTCGACAACCCTGCACGACATGGGCAGTGCATTGCAGTAAGCCATCACCTCAATACGTCGCGAGCAGCATTTGTATACCTGTTAGCCAATTACCGGTCGGTGCAAGGCTGATTAGAGGATCTGCAATGCAGCCCCGGCTGATGCGGCCGTAACTGTTAACACGGTTAAAAAAATGTTAATAATGAACCTCAATTTAGCCCGCCAGGAACCAACGATGTCAGAAGCAGCCGCTCTTAAAACTGAAATCAGAAGAAACATGACCTATCCGCCGGCGTTTGCAACGCCTGCTGAGGAGAGACAAGAACGCAAGCGCAAGCTCACGGCCGCGCTCCGGGTTTTCGGGAAGTTTGGCTTTGATGAGGGCGTAGCAGGGCACTTTACCGTTCGCGATCCAGAGCGCCTCGATCACTTTTGGGTAAACCCCTTTGGCCGTTCGTTTAAACAGATGCGGGTCTCAGACTTGATTCTGGTGAATCATGACGGCGAAATTGTCGAAGGCGACGGATTGCTCAATCAAGCCGCGTTCGCGATCCATTCCCAGATCCATAAGAATTTGCCTCACGTGACGGCAGCCGCGCATACCCACTCGTTGTATGGCAAAGCTTGGGCGAGCTTAGGCCGTTTGCTTGATCCGCTAACGCAAGATTCTTGCGCGTTCTATGAAGATCATGTGCTATTCAATGACTATACGGGTGTGGTGCTCGACACCTCAGAAGGCGAGCGGATCTCAGCAGCGCTCGGCACAAAAAAAGCAGCGATTCTCCAAAATCACGGTTTGTTAACCGTCGGTCAAACGGTTGACGAGGTCGCGTGGTGGTACATCAGTATGGAGCGAAGCTGTCAGGCGCAACTGTTAGCGGAAGCCGCCGGAACACCGGTGCACATAAGGCCTGAAATCGCATTACTCACCCAGAAACAGGTTGGCCAGCCCTCAGGCGGCTACTTCAGTTTCAAACCGATATATGAGGTCATGTTGGCTGAGCAACCCGAGATGTTTGACGACCAATAAGCCCCAAGGTCGGTGATAGCGGGCGGGGTCCTTGTTTCTATGTGTGGTGTCGTCTGGGCTCGGGTGAAGAAAAATTGGAGGCTGGGGTCGGAAGTCGAACTGAGCTGGTTGAGCCTTTAAAAAGGGCTTACGTTGTTGTTACACCGTTTTCGTTACAGCAATGCGTCGAGAAACTGACCCGTGTAGGACGTCTGATCAA
>JAFMIA010000070.1 GCA_017854255.1 Pseudomonadales bacterium | reverse complement strand
GTCTTGTAGCTGTTGGTCTTTCGGCACCGGCGTGCCGCCCGCCCCACCAATGGTAATGCCTTGTGCCGAAGAAAAACGTCTCGGGTCGGTATCCACCTTAAAGATATCTTGATAACGCGTGACGGACCAATAGGGGCCAAAATCACTGTCTGCGCAATAGTGCACCGGGGCCTCGTTGCGCAGACGTTCGAAATATCGCCACTGACCGTCGGCCTGGAACAAGCCTGGTTGCGCAACGTTTAACGATTCAATCGGTAGATCATAAGGGTCGGCCCACTCTGTCTCGCTCGTCATCGTATTACTGCTCCTATTGCCGCTCTCTGAATTGCCGCTCTGAATTGCCGCGCTCTGTTCACGCGCTGACCACTCAGCACTTGCTGAAATTGCACCGCGGTCGCACCCAAATCATGCCTAAACCACCCCGGACGCGCGCAAATCTGCTATTTGCCCAGCCGCGTAACCCAGCTCGCTCAAGATTGCCGCCGCGTCTGCCCCCAAATCCGGCGCGGGCTGAACCTCGGCGCGTGGCAAGCCCTCTACGTTGACGGGATGATTGAGCAGCATCGCCATACCCGCCATGTCATCCGGCGCTGGCCGTATCATCTCATTCACTCGAACTTGGGGATCCGTTAGGGTTTCTTCGATCGTTTGAACTCGGTTCATCGGCACGCCTGCCGCTTCGCATTTTTTCATCCACACACTGGCGCTTTCATCCTTTAATCGCGCTGCAACCAGCTCGACCAGTTCAGCCCCGTGTGCAATGCGTAATTCCGGCGTCAAAAAGCGCGGGTCGGTTACGACCGACGTCAACTGGGTGACAGCCAGAAACTGCTCGAACTCCTCCTGGGTGCGAATCATGGTCAGTTGCACGAACCGGCCGTCTTGGCATTCATAGAGAAACCGACCGAACCCGGCCTCGGCCTTAAATGCTCGATAACGCTCATAGTCACCGCCAGCAAAGCCGGCTTGCGCAATGCACGCAGCGCTCCAAAGCCCATTTCCTAATAACGAGGTATGAACCATCGAGCCTTCACCCGTTCGCTCGCGGTGCAACAAGGCGGTGACGATGCTCGCGTAAAGCGAAACCGCCGTCGGATGATCGCCCATACCCGGCAATGCCATCGCAGGCTTTGCACTGGCATCGCGTACCAAGTCCATCAGACCCGATCGAGCCCAATAGGCGACTAGATCAAACCCCTCACCATCGCGATCGGGACCCTTTTCACCATAGGCTGTGAGCGATGCGTAGATAATGGCCGGGTTTATGGCTTGGATATCCTCGTAATTCAACCCCAAGGCTCGACGCATCGGTAGCGGCTGATTGGTAATATAGACATCGCTGGCTTCAACCAATTGCCGCAGGATCGCAATGCCCTCGGCGCGTTTCAAATTTAACGTCAGGCTGCGTTTATTTCGAGCATCCATTTGCCAACAATAGTTGGCGTCGGCATCGGGCACACCCGGGGTTTCAGACAACAACCGGTACTGATCCCCCACACCCGGCATCTCAATTTTGATCACCTCAGCGCCATAATCGGCCATGATCGTTGCTGCCACCGGCCCGGCGATCCAAGAACCCACATCCAGCACCTTTAAACCCTGAAACACCGACTGCATTAGCACTCCCCCTGATCCTTAATCCTCGGCCTTGTTTTGAATGATTCGCTGTGGGCGCTCGGTTTTCACACGCGCCGTCCTCGGGTAGGATGACACAAATTGAGAAACCTAGCTCGATGTTACGCCTCATTCAATCCAATGATCTAGTACAGCTTGCCCAGCACTTCGGTGCGGTATCGGCTGCGGCGTCGCGAGACCCTCTGGCACCCGAGGTTGTCATCATACAGTCGGTTGGCACCGGCCAATGGCTCAAACTGCAAACCGCCGAGCACCTGGGCATTTCTGCGAACCTTGATTGCCAACTACCCGCTCAGTTCATTTGGCGGCTTTACCAAACCATTCTTGGTCTTGGAAGCCAAAAGCCGGTTGAAGCAAACTCCTTAACCTTCAAGTTGATGCAACGCCTGCCCACGTTTAAAGCGCCCGCAGTTCAACAATACTTGAATGCGGGACCTCGCCTGGATCTACGGTGCTTTCAGCTGGCAACCCGAATCAGCGCTGCCTTTGAAGGCTATCTTTTGTACCGTCCAGACTGGATTATGGCCTTCGAGCAGGGTCAGAATCCGATTAGTGCTGCACCCAACAGCGCCTGGCAAGCCGAATTGTGGCGGTCTCTGATTGCAGCAGACCCAGGTCTTCGAACGACGCACCGAGCCTACCTGCACCAACAGTTGTTGAAAGCGCTAAAGACCACTGATCACAGCACACAGTTGCCCACTCGGATCAGCCTCTTTGGGCTATCTAGCCTTGCCCCGTTACACCTCGAAACCTTCAACCATCTTGCGAATCAGTGCCCTGTGGATCTTTATTTTATGAACCCGAGCGAGACCTACTGGGGGGACATTACGACTGAAAAAAGCGCGCAACAATCAAGACTTGACGCATTATCGCAAACAGCCCAGACGCCAAACGATGACTATGCGTTCCTCGGCAACCCGTTATTGGCCTCTCTGGGTCGCCAAGGCCAGGAGTTTCATGAACTCCTTACGGCTCAGGCGGATCTCATTGCTGAGGAAGACTTTGTTCCCCGACATCGAACGCATCGATTGGGAATTCTACAAGATGATATTTATTGGGCCCGAGAAACCGAGGATTCTGTGATCGATGGCCTGCTCCCGGAAACCCAGGATGCAAGCCTTGGGTTTCACAGCTGTCACTCACCCCTTCGTGAAATGGAGGTTTTACTCGATCGAATCTACCGAGCGCTGGCAGACCCAGCGATTCGAGTCACCGATATCCTGGTCATGGCCCCAGATATTCAAAAGTACATAGCGGTTATTCAAGCGGTCTTCGGCGACGCCCTCCCCTATGGCATCGCCGATCAAAACCAATACCAAAATTCTGATATTTTGCGCAGTTTCATCCAACTCCTGAATCTACCCAATAGCCGGCTGCCAGCCTCTGAACTGATTACCTACCTAGAAGTCCCAGCCATTGCGCGACGCTTTGGCATTGATGACGAGGGCGTCACGTTTATTAAGGCTTGGATCAAAGAAACGGGCATTCGTTGGGGCCGGGATGGCGCAAGTAAACAAAAATGGTCAGTGCCCGATGAGACGCACTTCACCTGGCAATTTGGACTCGACCAGCTGCTCATGGGCGTTTTGACTGACGAGCCGATCACGGACCTTTCTGTTTTGCCCTATGCACTTCCGCTGGATCACCTCCTGGTTCTGAACGCCTTCCTCGACTTTTGCCAGACCGTGTTTGAAACACAAACCCAACTTGAGACGGTCCGCTCGCCAGAACAATGGGCGAGTGCGATCAGCAGCCTGCTCGAGCGTTTGTTTGATCCTGTGGATCAAGAACGCCAGGATCTTATAAAGTTGCTGGACCTGAACGAAGCGTTTTTACAGCTCTCAGTTGACGAAAACTTTGACCGACGCGTTTCCTTGGATTTTGTGATCGCATGGTTTGATGGACAGTTGAACCGGCCCAATCCAGCAATGCGGTTTATTAATGGCGGCATTACCTTTAGCACGCTCACCCCTATGCGCAGTATTCCGTTCAAAATGGTGTGCTTGATCGGCATGAACGAAAGTGATTTTCCGCGACGAGATGCCGTTCACCCCTTTGATTTAATGACGGCTGCACCAGCTCGAATCGGGGATCGTTCCCGGCGCGATGATGACCGTTATTTATTTTTAGAAGCGCTTTTATCGGCCAGGGACCGATTACACATTTCTTATTGTGGCCGGGGTATCCGAGACAATGAACTCAAGCCCCCCAGTGTTTTGGTCAGCGAACTGCTGGATTATTGCAATGCGGTCTTTGGGCAGCAAACGGTCATCGATCACCCTTTGCAGCCATTTTCTCAACGCTACTTCCAAGACCCCTTGATCCAAAGCTTTGAAAATCACTGGCGCGTTAATCCCTCGCGTCAATCCAAAGATCTAACAAGACTGTCGGAAATCACGTCAAGCGAGCCCATACCGACGAGCCTAAGCATTGAAACCTTGTCCCGGTTCTTGCTGAACCCGGCTCGCTATTTTTTTGAGTCGCGGTTAAATATCAATCTAACCCTGCACCATGAAGCCATTGAAGACCTAGAACCTTTTAGCTTAGATCCGTTAACCCGTTTTCACATTACAGACCTTGCCATCCAAGCCCAAGCAACCGGCACGCCAAAAAAACAATGGGTCGCCGACATTTTAAAACAGGGTCTCGTTCCAAACTTCAGTCTCGGCAAGCAGGCCCTGAATACTATTGCCCTTGCGGCTGAACTCTTGTTCAACGAAATTCAGGGCGTGTACCAACTCGGCCGGCCTAGCGTGACGCGAACGCAAAACGTTCACAGCTTCACCTTGCAAGGTCGGTTCGATCAACTCAGTGCAGAGCACTATCTCAGTTATCGAGCGGGTGACCTGACGGCTCGGCATCTCATGCAACCCTTTCTGGCGCATTTATTACTCGCCTCGTCTGGCGCTCCTATCAAAACCCTGACCTATGGCGTTCGAAAAGGACAGCTTGTATCGGGTCATTTTGAGCCGATGGACCAAGCCCGAGCCAAGGACTTGTTAGGCACTTATCTGCAAGCCTTTACGCAAGGCAATTCGGCTTTGCTGGTTTTCCCCTTTGAGACCTGTCGCGCGCTGCTGTCTCATCTCGACAAGGGACTTGCCCTGCCGGATGCGCTCGATCAGGTTGAGCAGACTTGGCGTGACCCAAAGGCCCTAACCGACGCTCAAGATCCCTATTGGTCGCGCTTGATCGAATCACCCTTGACGCTCAATCAACTTAATATCGATCTAGCCCGAGCGCTGCTTGACCCGCTCACCGAAGCTTGGGTCCAATCATGAGCTTTGATCACACCCTTTTATTACGCGAGCAACATCTCATTGAGGCCAGTGCCGGGACCGGTAAAACCCATCTCATCACGACCTTGTATCTCAGGCTGATTCTAGGTCGTGGCACGCCGGAGGGCATTGCGCACCGCGTCCAAAACATCTTGGTTGTCACGTTTACGATCGCCGCAACCCAAGAACTGAAGAACCGAATTAGAAGCAGGATCAAACTCGCTCACGACGCCTTTAAACAAGGCGCTAGCGAAGACGCCGAAATTTCAGGGCTGATTGCTGGCAGCGCACATCCTGAACAGGACCTAGAATATTTAAAACGGGCCCTTTTGTGGTTCGACGAAGCCAAGATTTTCACCATCCACGGATTTTGTGCCCGTGTGATTCAAGACACTAGCTTTGAAGCTGGCTTGTTGTTCGAGCAGCGCTTGGATGCGCACCCTCATGATGCCTTGACCCGAGCAGCGCAAGACGTCTTTCGCAACCTTATGTCAGGTCTTCCGCCCCTTGAAGAAGCCTTAGCATTGAGCCTCTGGCCAACACCCGATGTCCTGGCGAGCGCCATGGCCCCACTGATTAGAGTCCCTCAACTACACTTTTCACCAGCGCCCGCAACAACAGGCTTTCCGAGCAACCTGCCAGCACAAATGCGCGCGGCCAAGGAAGCTTGGATCGCGGAGGACATCACAGCCCTGCTGCGGCGCAGTGACATTCGCAAAAACAGCAAGGCCTGGCATCGTCTGGCGGAGATGGAGAAATTCTGCCAAAACGACATCCTTGCGCCCGATCAAGTGCTCTGGCACTTGTGGACCACCAGCGCTTTAAAGACTCAAATGAAAAAGGGCTTTGAGCCACCGATACATCCTTTGTTCGATGCGCTCGAGGTCATCCAGACGGCTTTAGCCCGGCAAGGGCAGGTCATCAGCTGGCTCTGGCAAACCAATTTAGAGGCCCTGCGCGCGCACCTTATCGCGCAACAAACTCAAGGCGCACTGACCCTGGACGATCTGTTAACGATCGTTATGCACGCCGTAATCGATCAACCGCTGCTGGCTAAAACCTTGAGTCAAGACTATCCCGCGATCCTCGTTGATGAGTTTCAAGACACTGACCAGCAACAATATGCGATTTTTAAGGGCATTCACCAGGCCGCAAGCCCAGACCACTTACTGATGCTCATTGGAGACCCCAAGCAGGCGATTTACAGTTTTCGTGGCGCCGACATTCATACCTACCTGAAGGCCAAGGACGACAGCGAGCACCAGCATAGTCTTCAAACCAATTGGCGCTCCTCAGCTGAGCTGGTCGCGGCAACCAATCGGTTATTTGATCAACACCAGCTGTTCTCGATGGAGAATCGCATTGCCTTCTTGCCATCACTTGCCAATGCAAAACCGAATCCAGATGCGCTGACGCTGGCAGGTCAACCCGCACCGCCAATCTGGTTTTGCATCGACGATCCGGAATTCGCTCTGAGAACCCAGCCCCAAGATCGCGCCCGCTTGGCCGCAAAATGTGCCGACGAAATCGCGTCCTGGCTCAAACCGGACGCATCGCTTCGGGTTAATCACAGTCAAATTCGCGCCGAGCAGATCGCTTTATTAACCCGAAATCGCTTAGAAGCAGAGCTGCTCAAAGCAGCTTTGCAACAACGGGGTGTCGATAGCGTGTTTCTATCTCAGGATAAGGTGCTTGAGCAGGACGTAACGGTTGAATTGGCCCTCATTTTAAACGCGGTGTTAACGCCCAGGCATCGACCCGCCGTACTATCGGCGCTATCCACCCAATTGCTTCAAACACCGCTTCAAAAGCTACAAGCCCTCCTGCAGGATACGCAAGCGCTCAATCGGGCTTTCGAAACCTTTACCGACTATCAGAGGATTTGGCGGGGCCGAGGCATTGCGGCGCTCATCCTTCACCTAATTAAAGATCAAAACTTGGCGCAACGCTGGCTGAGCCAAGCGGGCGGACCCAGAGTCTTGACCAATCTAAGACACCTTGCAGAACTCTTGCAGCAGCAATCCCAGATAACCTCCAGCCGGGAGCAACTGATTGCTTGGCTCATTCAAGACCACCAGCAGGACACCCAAAGCGTTGAGGACACCCAACAATTACGTCTGGAAACGGATGCGGACCTTGTCAAGATCATGACGCTGCATGGCGCTAAAGGCTTAGAGTTCGATATTGTCTGCTTGCCCTTCGCGCACTTTGGCAAGCCGCCCGCAAACGCGGCCAACAAACCCCTAGTATGCTACCAAGCCAATCAAGCGGGCACGATTGAGGCTTGGGTCAATCTCGATGGCCGAGACGATCTCAAGCAAGCAGCCGTCGTCGCGCAGCAAGAAGAAGACATGCGATTGCTTTATGTCGCCATGACCCGCGCGCGGTATCTCACTTTGCTCGGGCTCGGCGCCAGCAAGGGGTTTCAAGCCTCCCCAGCCGCGCAGCTGTTAGGGTACCCATTGACCGATCCGCTCGCGGCTTTATCACAGCTGCCAGAGTCGCAGTTCAGACTGTGCTTGGACGACGCCCCATCAAACCATTCAGCTGAGCCGCACCTTGCCGCTGCTGAGAATTGGTTACCCGCCCTGACAAAACCCGTGGTACATAACACTTGGCAACTACACAGCTATACCCGGATCGTTAAAACACAATTACAACCAGCGGCGCCCATTCCACCGCTTCCAACCAGCAACGCAGATTATGTCAGGGGCTTCGATGATGACGAACCCGAGCCGGTTGAACAACTGACCCTGCCCGAGCGGGACACCTTGGATGCCTATGTCACCCAGAGCTTTCCAAGGGGGCCTCATGTGGGCGTTCTGATGCATCAACTACTTGAGAATATTGACTTTTCAGCACCGGTTGCGGCCTTTGATCACGCGATTGACAGCCTACGGGCGCGCCTGAATTTGAAGGCTGGCGATATGCCGCTACTGCGGCAGTGGCTAACAGCCATTTTGCGCCAACGACTGACCCCAACCGGACTCACGCTGCAAGGCGTTACCTGTAGCGATCGCTCGGATGAACTCGAGTTTCACTTCCCCGTGCACGGCGCGCCCAAGCTGATCGAAACCGCAAAGCAATTCGGATACTTGACCGATCTAGAGACAGCGCCACTGCAGCTTGAAGGCATGATGACGGGTAGCATTGATCTTTTATGCCGTCATCAGGGGCGTTATTATGTGATTGATTATAAGACCAATCATCTTGGGAACGCGCCCTCGGACTATGCGGCCGAGGCCTTAACCGCGTCGATCCGCCATCATCAGTATGATTTGCAATACCTGCTGTATTGCGTGGCCGTTAAAAAAATATTGGCTTTGCGCCAGCCTGAAGTCCCCTTTGAAGACCTCTTTGGCGGCGTGGTGTATCTTTTTTTAAGGGGTATGACCGGCAGCCCAGACGGCGGCGTGCACTTTGATCCGGTGCCAATAGCCCTTATCGAGGCCCTCGAAGCGGGTTTAAACTCATGAATAGCCTGAGATCCGATACCCGCGCGCTCAAACATCAAATGAGCCTGTTGATCCAAAGGATTATGCCGGCAACGCCGCCGGCAACGCTTGCTTTGGTTCATGCTTTGATCGATGCGCTAGACGCCCAGCACAGTCATATCCTACTGACGCCAGAACAAGTGAAAGCCCTTGATACACCAGCCCACAAGGCGCTGATCGGCAGCCCAGGAGACCAGAGCCCCTTGGTGCAACTCGACAACCGATTGTATTTGCGGCGATTGTTTAATCTCGAAAAACGCGTGGCTCAGCAGCTTTTTGCTCGGAACCGCCAGGTTAACCCGGCGTCTGTTACGGCGCCAAAACACCAGGATGAGACAATCAGCGTTGATGCGTTGTCGGTTTCACAACAAGCCGCCGTCGCAACGGCCTTAAACCGGCAACTGACGATTATCAGTGGTGGCCCTGGCACCGGGAAAACCACGGTGATTCGCAGCATCGTGTCAGCACTGAAACAGCTAGACCCAAACCTTCGAATTGCGATCACCGCCCCCACTGGCAAAGCCACAGCAAGACTGGAAGACAGCTTTCGCCAGGACCTCCGCGCAGACCTTGGCCCCGAAATCAAAACCATCCACCGCTTACTGGGCTATGGCGCCGGTAACCGACCTAGGTTCAATCAGATGCGCAGGCTCCCGACCGATGTACTCATTGCCGATGAAGCCAGCATGATCGACCTCAGTTTGGCGGATGCCCTGTTCAGCGCTTTGCCGGACACCGCCCGATTAATTTTAGTGGGTGACCCAGATCAATTACCCTCGGTGAATCTAGGTCGCCTACTGACCGATATCACCCCACGCAACGCGACAGCCCGGCCGCCGCTGATGCCGACGCCGGACAATGCAACACCCCGGCCGCTAACGCCGGTCTTGGCCTCGGCCCAATGCCGGTTAACGGAAAACTTTCGATTCACCGAAGGCGCCAGCATCCATGAACTGGCCGAGGCGCTGCTGGCGGGACAGGTGACCCTACCTGCTGCCGGTGACCGCATTAAAACCATCGCGCCCAAGGCCTTAACCGATGCGCTTTTAAGGTCAGCCTTTAGCGACTACTTCAGTGCGCTCGCCAAGTGCGCAAGCGTCCAGGACCTGCTTAAAGCATTTGAATCTGTCCGCCTGCTGGCCCCGCGTTATCAGGGGCCTTTGGGCGTGCATGACCTTAATGCAAAAATAGAGCAGCTGATGCAGAAACTGGGGCTCTTAAAACGTCTAAGGGGTGCGCATTATCACGGGCAACCGATCCTGATTTTAAAAAATGATTACCAACTGGGGTTATACAATGGCGACGTGGGTCTCTGCGTCGACACCCAGCAACTGAACCCGGCTGACCCAGATCGCGACGAAGACGCGCGTGGACTGATCGCTTTTTTTAACACCGGCTCCGACGCGCAACCGCGGCGCTTTGCTATAAACGCATTACCCGAGCATGAAACCTGTTTCGCGATGACGGTGCACAAGGCCCAGGGTTCCGAATTCGATCAGGTCCTCTTTGTACTAGCAGATGCTTTGGACGACGCAACCCAAAGAACCGGGTCTCGGGAATTGATTTATACTGGCATCACTCGAGCCAAGCGCCAACTTACCTTGGTTACAACACCAGAATCCTGGCACCGCGCAGCAAACAATGTCTTGAATCGGCGAAGCGGCTTAGCGCTGCAACTTCAACTGCTTGAGACCGCACTATGAGCCACCTAAAACGACTGCTTTTACAGGGTTTAAGCGTCCTATCGTGCATCTGGTTTTTCAGTAACCTGATGGTTTGGTTAACGGGCCTTGTCTTCATCACGCCATTGAAGCTCATTCCCCTGCCGCGGCTTCAGACCCAGGTCATCACCCCACTCGCACACGGCTTCTACCGAGCGGCTGTACGAATCAACAGCTTCTGGATGCAACGGGTCGTGGGCATTGAAATCACCTTAGAAGGCAGTATCAATCGCCACCCAAACCCCATCGTTGTCTGCAACCATCAATCTTGGTTTGATATCCCCTTAGTCCAGGAGGTCATCGCAGGCCAGGGTCCTATCGTTCAATTTCTCATTAAACGCGAGCTCGTTTGGGTGCCGATTATTGGCTGGATTTGCTTGGTCTTGAATTTCCCGAGGCTAAATCGCTCCGGCGCAGCCAGCGATCGCGCCCTGGACTTGGCGGCCATCGAATCCGCAGCACAAAAACTGGGCCGAGCGCCCGGCGCGCTGCTCGTTTTTGCAGAAGGCAGCCGTTTTAGCACTGAAAAATCAAAGCTTCAAAACTCGCCGTATCCCCACCTGCTAAAGCCGAAACTGGGCGGATTCAGCACGATGCTGAAATATGCGCGGCCCGACACGCCTGTGCTTGACCTCACGATCTCCTACGCCGCAGGCCAAGCTCAATTTTGGCGCTGCTTGCATGGCGGCACGCCTCGCATTCGGATTCGGGTGGAGGAATTTCTAGCAGCCGATATTACTGATCCCGAAGCTTGGCTAAACAAACGCTGGCAGGCCAAATCGGCTTGGCTCACTCAGAACATCCAGGCCAACGAACCCTAGCTTAGAGGCCGCCGAAGTGATCCGCCGAAGGCTCATAAAGATACTGATCAAACGTTGGGGCTGCCATCACAGGCTCCGACACCTTTTCGCTACCCGAGGGACTCGCCCCGCTCAGCAAATCGCTCAGGACGTACACATCAACGCCAAGATCCGTATCTTGAAACAACGCGTAGGTCGTGCCATCCCCGTACAAATCAATGCCGGTTTGCACGGCGGTTTGATTGCGAATATCAACCCCGTTTAGAGTGAGCGCATCCTCCGAATCACCATTAATCACCAGCACCTTATGGTCGTTGGCCGGCACATAAGCGTCCAGACTGTTATCCCCAACCAACTCAAACACATCGGCAAAGGTTAAGCTCAGGCTGTCTGCACTGTTGTTGCCGGACATATCGACTTGTTCAAAGTTGGCTAACTGATCGAGTTGACTGAAATCCACGCTGCCGGAAAGCAGGAGCGTATCCACGCCATTGCCGCCATCCATCTCAAGATCCGCGCTGTCAAAGACAATTGAATCGTTGCCATCTCCGCCCAACTGCCGGTCCGCGCCGGCAAGGGCATCTAACTGATCATCACCGCCGCGCCCTGCGAGCGTCTCGCCCCCAAGGCTTGAGCCTGCAAGCACATCATCACCTGAATGACCATAACGGCTCACGCCCGCATTGGTGTGCGTGACATTCACGAGCACATCTTGATCGAAGAACAAAGACACCGCGCCGTCAGAAACTCCGGTAAACAGCTCCGGCGCGTAGGTCATCGTGACAGCACTACCACTACTGGGCTCGACCGCTGTGCGCATCTGGGCAAATCGGTCTTCGGTATAGTCAAAATCACCGCTGAGATTGATGACATCCCCGATGTTCCCCTTGACCACCAAGCCCGCTTCATCGTTTAAGAGCCCATTTGCGCCATCGTTGATACTGCGCAGCGCGCTGGCATCCAGCGCCATGGTCTGGTTGGTGGCATCCTCCATGCTCAGCAATTCAATCCGCTCAAAGCGGTGTCCTAGCCAATCGTCGGCAGTCCCTAAGGTGTTATCAATGCCTTCTTTGGTAAAATCAAAATTAACGGTTCCGGGGAGCACAATTTGATCGATGCCAGTGCCGCCATCAATCCGATTGATCGCAACCGAGTTCAGCACAAAGGTATCGTCACCGGCTTCACCAAAAGCGCTATCTCCGGAATCAACGCTCTTAATCAGATCATCCCCGCTCAACGCCAAGTAATGGGTGACATCAGCGTTCGCACTATCGCCAAAATCAAACACCGAGCCAGTGCCAGTGACATCTTCAAGCACGACCGCTGCGTTCGTCACGGGCGATAAGGAAATGCCCGTCGCGGTCTGCACCACGTCTGCCACGGTTCTTCCGCCGCTCGTATCCAGAATCAGTCCATCGATGGTATCAAAGGACCCTAAGATGGTTGTTGCACTAATTAAGCCGACACTGGTCGCTGCCGAATAAGTCGAGGTCACCGATAGCCGGCCCCCATTCAGTCGTAAAACACCAGCAGGACCACTGACTGACAGAGCGTCGCTTGAAGCGCTGCCAAAGCCTGCATCAAGGGTTAGGTTACTGCCCGCATTAACCGTAAATTCACTGCTGGTTTTAACTTCCAACGTGCCCACTGCAGCTGCAATGCTCGCAACACCTGCCACGTAGTCCGTCACGGTGTCACCAATACCGAGGGTACCGCTCAGTACCAAGGCGGCGCCGGTGGCGCTCGCGTCAATGATCGATGTTTGCCCCGTTCCATTAGCAACCAGATAACTTCCGGCCGAAATTGTTAGGATGTCGGAGCTGCCGAGGGTGAGACCTGCATAGCCCCCCGACAAATAGATTAGACCACTGGATTCGTGCTGTGCTGCAGTACTGGTTGCATCCAGCGTTAATTGACCCAAAGCATAAACCGAGCCTGTGTTGAGCAGCACACCGTCGAGTTCAACGGCCCCAGAACTGGACCCGCTTGCGTTGATCTGGAGGGTGAGATTGCCAGAATTGGAAAACGTACCAGCGGCGGCATCGCTCCCCACCTTAATGAGATGGTCCAGCGCGCCTGCGGGCGACCCAACCGTCATAAAGCCATCGTTTGTAAAGTCATTGGTAAAAACCACACTCGTGGCACGCCCGCCGATCAGCGTGGCGTCGACCCCGACATAGAGGTACGCCCCAGCCTGTTGCAGCACCGCCCCGTTAAACGTAACGGAATCCAGCAAATAAACGCCCGTCGTAGCCGCGGTATAGCTTTCTGGATCGCGCAGATTGTAAAGATCCCCATCGAAGACACTAACCCCGGACAGGGTGATCACAGCTGGGTCAATGCTCGCCCAATCTGGATCAACCGAATTGACTAAAATGACGTTTGTATCAACCGTCAAATTATTAAAGTAGATGGTTTCGCTATTCACTAAGGTCGCGGTTTCGGCTGCGCCATTGGACAGCCTAATGCTGTCGGCAGTGCTGCCCTGCAAGGTCAGTGCAAGCGCGTCATCCCCCACAACAAAATCAACAGAGCCGGTTAATTGAAACTCGAGATGCCCCGTTAGATTGAGCTCACCCGTTGTGCCCAAATTAGACGTGAAACTGGTGCCGCCGCCGCTGTCGATGGTAAGTTCACCGCCAAGGTATTCGCCAAAAAGCTGGTCAGCCAGCGTAATGACCATATCGCCGCTGGGATCTTTAGTGGCTTCTGCGGTAAACGTGACAGAGCCATCAATATTATTGGTTGCAACACTCAGGCTGCCAAGCGTACCGCCCGAGATGCCGGGCGAGACTAGATACGAAATCGGTTCACTGACCGTAAAAGAAACGGTCCATATTCCAGCGGTGCTGGTTTCTACCGCAGAAATCGTCACGGCGCGACCGGGTATGCTGAACACGGTGTCCTGCAATTTGATAAGGCCAGGACTCGCAGCCGCGCTGCCGCCAACGAGCGTTAAACCATAGGTATCGGATACGCCTGAATTAACGAATAAGGCCAGCTCACCGCCGCGCGCATCCAAGGTGTTGTCATTAAGACTCAAGACGCCGCTTCTGACGCTTGAGGCGATAAGACGGCCGTCACTTATAATTGAGGTCTCGCTACCGGCGACCACCTCAAAGGCGCCACTTGACGTGTTGTCAAACCGAAGTTCCAGATCACCATGGTTAACGATGTCCACCCCAATGGCAATGCCGTTATAGACCCCCGCCTCAATCGCGCCAGAGCTGACGATTTGGCCTGAACCACTAATGACTTGTGGGCCGAAAGGCGCAAGCGACAGACCGCCACCGGCTTCAATTTCAACATCCAGATTCAGCTCGACCGAATCCCAAATGGCGCCTTGACCCGTTTCGCTGATTAAAATCTTGCCGTTTCCACCAGAATTGACGGTGGCGCCTGTGCGTAAGGTGATCCAGCCATGAACCGTCAAAGCCTCACCCAAAACCAGGTTTACCGTATCGGTACTCGTCGACGAGGCGCTGCCCACGTATAAGCTGCTGCCGTAGGCCACCGTTGATCGGTCCGCTACATTGAAGCTTGTTGTCTCAGCTGTAAGGTCCGAGTCACCATCCAGCGATAACGTGCCAACGGTAGTTGTCGTTGTTGAAGTCCCGTAGGTTTTCGAGGTTTCCAAGCTAAAGGAATTCAGAGAGACGACCTCGCCTGCGTCGACCGTTAGAGCATGAACAATCCTCACATCGTCATAGACCGTCGGCGCGAGCGTTTGTAATGCGCCACCCGTAACCCACGGACCCGGATCGCTCAATAAGGCGTAGGAGAAAGTCGTCGCATCAACAACCGTGACAACGCCATAATGATCAAATAGAGAGGGCACGCTGCCATAAATTGAGACGGTTTGACCAGTCTCCAAGCCATGAGCACTTTCCGTCACCACCGTCACTGTTGAATCACTACTGGACCAATCAGCACTCGCAATGACCACATTTGAGGCGTAATAATCCGTAACCTGAAGGCCGCCCGGATCAGCTCCTGGGTCTGAGGCAATGTTGTAGGTTACAGTATGATCATCGATAACCGAGATCACACCGTAATAATCATAACCACTGCCAGCACCATCGATATTGACCGTTTGATTATCCGTCAAACCATGCGCAGCACTGGTGACGAGGGTTGCAAC
>JAFMIA010000069.1 GCA_017854255.1 Pseudomonadales bacterium | reverse complement strand
CCAATGCGGTCGCCCATTACCTTTCACAGTCGTTTCCCGAACACAATCAGCGCGCCAGGTACCGCTTCCCTTTCCGGACTAATCACTCTTTTCCCAGCATCAACAACCTTGTGCACGCAAGGCCTATTGCTTACAACGTTCTTTTAGCCGCGACCGCCGCAGAACGTAATTGCTTTTCTTGCCCAGGGTTATTGCCGACCCAAACGCACAGCTGGGGGTCCGCGTGACGAATGTCGCCGCTCAGATGGCGGCCCTCTCTCGTAAACACGCCCCATTGATTGCCGTTAGAGACGCGAATATTGCCCTCGTCATCAACTTGGTAGAGAGACTCGGGATCAAACGGATGCTTAATACTTGGCATAATTTATTCACCCACCCATTCTGTCAATTTGTGATGCAGCCAGCGCACCTTACTTTCTTGGTAACCCGACAGGACAATGCCATCCATGTAGGTGGCTTCAAGACCCTGCTGAACTTTCGGCATATTGAACGAGTCTTGATCAAACACCTTTCCTAAAAAGCCAAGGACTGAGGACCAGGTCTCGTCTTCTTCCAGCCAATGCACCTTCGCCGCAGGGGGCCGTTCGCCCTCAAAGGGCGCGAGCATCATGCATTCCATGATGGACGAGCGATGGTCATTGCCATTTGGCCGAAACCGATAAACGATGCCGTTAAAGGCGCCCCATGGATGAAAGTTGGGGAACAAGGTGTAATCAAGGCTGTCCATGAGCTCGGCATCGCAATAAGTCTCCGCGCGATCGCCCGCGATTGCCTTGAGATTCTCTCGACTGCGATCTGCCAAAAAGGTTCTCAAGCTAACCCCTTCTGGAATCTCCGGGACTTCCGCATCATGATCGAGATCCATCATCGCCCGGATCAGATCGGGATTACTGACGTCCGTCAACAGTGGACTGTGGGTTCCACCGGCTGTAATCACCCGCGAGCAATTTTCCCATACATCGACCTGGCTGTTCACATCGCCAATACTACGCATGATCTGCGGGTGCGTGGCATTCACATGAAAGGCTTCGCAAAAGGCTTCTTGCGCGATTTTCCAATTGCAGGGCATCACTTTGGCCGCGTGGGCTTGTTTGTACAGACCGCCAAGGTTCCAACGTTCAAACTGTTCTGCCAGATCCTTGATAAAGTCATCAAACGGATCGCAGTTTTGATCCGGGTTGATAAAAATAAACCCAGCCCAAACCGCCAGCGGTATTTCAGGCAGCGAAAAATCACTTTGGTCGATTTGCGGGAAGTCCCAATCCGCCGGGATATCTTTTAACTGGCCATCTAATTTCCAGCAAAAGCCATGAAACGGACATCGAAGTTCAGCGGCATTACCGTCAAACTCTTTCAGCATTCGACCACGATGCAAACAAGCATTGGGATAGGCTTTGAGCTCGCCCGTCTCGGTGCGCACGATCAGGAAGGACATCCCGGCAATATCGTACCGGTAGTGGTCCCCAGGCTCCGGAATATCCTCTTCTCGACACGTAAACTGCCAAACTTTTTTCCAAAGCCGCTCGACTTCGAGCTCATGCCAGGCCGCGCTGGTGTAACGCTTGACCGAATACCGTTGCAAGCCCATATCTTTGGGTGACTGCAAGCGCAGCACGTCGGGCACAGGTCGTGAATCCTGATCAAGCAATTGTTGGTAGGTAATGCCGGGTGATCTAGGCATCGTTTCGGGGTCTAGTGGTTTATACGCTTCTGACATGAGGCTCCCTCGAACTAATCAATCTAAAAATAGTGTGGCGATTCAACGAACAATCTAACTGCCACAACAAGCTGCCAACTCCCGCTTATCCATAATCCTATGAATAGAATCGCACTTGGTAAGCCACTCAATGGTGCCTCGAATTGAACATCAGAGCAACCTGCAGAAAACGAATCAAACAGCGCCGCCGGACAAAATCGCTTTCAGCCCCTTGATCAATCTAATTGCGGCATGTTGGGAATGATTTTCTCGCTGAGACTCGCCATCGAGGTATAGCGCGTGTCAAAGTTCGGTAAATTCATCACCTGTTTCAACCCCGCCTGCTCCAATTCGAACAAGCGCTGCAAGACCTGATCTTGGGTTCCAATGAGACAGGTCCCTTGCAGGATCCCAGGGGTTAGAAACTGTAATTCTTCGGGCAGCACCCAGCAATTGTGACCCAGGTGGATTCGTTGATGACGCCGCGCCTCAGGATAGGTTGCCAGCAACGCGCAATAGTCCTCCCAGATCTCAGCAAACAAATTCGGCGGTTGATGCCCAAAGTTTCGCGCTTGATCATAGGCATAATGCACCGATGCCATCGCCATGGCACCGCACAAGTTGATCACTCGGTCAGAATTAACCGCCTCTTGCGGCTCGAGTATCGCAATCGCCGTGAGCGCCGTGGTGTAAAACCGATCCCGATCCAACTCGGCGTCCTGATCTGCCGAGAGCGCCGCCCAAATGCCCTGCATTGCAGCCTGTGAATGCGGCAGGGACAAAACAGCGCCATCACCAAACCGGCCGGCGAGCGCCAGCGATTTAGGACCAAAGCCCGAGACGTAAAGGGGAATGGGGGAATCGAAATTAACAAACCCCTGCTCCGGCATGATGTGCCGAATAGGCCGGTCGCCAAAAGGCGATGGCATCATGGCCTCCTCGCCCCGCAGCAAGGGCTTAACCACGGTTAAATACTGCTCAAAGTCTTTTAACCGTTGCGGCGGCAGACCCATGACGCGCATCGCCGTATTACCCGCGCCGAGTCCAAAAAAGGTTCTACCGGGCGCCAAAGCATTAATGGTCGCGATGGATGCTGCGTTGACCGGTGCGGGCCTGGTGCCGGATATCGCAACGCCAGTCCCGAGGCGGATGGTTTGCGTCCGACTGGCCGCGAGCGCAAGGCAAGCATAGCAATCCGACCACAGCATTTGACTGTCCGCGAACCAAGCATGGCTAAAGCCTTGCGCCTCAGCCGCTACGGCATAGTCCACATCTTGAATATGACTTGCGATACAAACACCGATATCCATCTGCAGGTCCTCTCGGTAAATCAGCGGATCAGACAGCCCGCCACATTGTCAGTGACTCAAGTTCAACGCATCAAGAAGCTAGGGGCCCTGAATCACCGTTGAATCTCGCGGCAACTCAAAGCGCATTAAGTCTTCCGCCATAATCGATGGCGCCACCACTGCCCGTTTAAAAAAGCCAGCCACCAACGCATTCGGCGGGGATGGCACCAGGTGATACAGCACCAATCGTCTAACCCCTGCAGCATCCGCGCTCGCCTGCAGTCCCTCAAGACTTGCATGATAATCAGTAACATCCATCACGATTTTGGCTGTGCGATCCCGGCCGACATCGAGCGCGACCTGGTGCATCACCTCTAACACGGGTCGCGCTAAGGCATCATGAAAAACCAAATCAGCCCCTTCTGCCGCAGCCCACAAGCTCGGCGTATTCACGGTATCGCCACTGATCACCACACTACGACCGCCATAATCCACCCGGTAACCGTAGGCCGGATTAATCGGGTGATGATCAACGGTAAAGGCCGTGACGGTCAGGCCGGCCTCAGAAAAAACGACGCCAGGCGTAATCGTCACCGCCTCAGCTTGGCCACCGGTTATTGGCATAAAGTCTTCACCGTGATGCGCAACCCGGTAGTCGCGATCCAGCCCAAACGCTTGGTTAAACCCGTTGACCACTTGAGCGACTCCCGCGGGTCCATAAACCTTCAAGGGCTGTGCTGTGCCTGACGTCGCCCACCGCGTCAAATTAACATCCGGGATTTCGGCGATGTGATCCGAATGTAAGTGGGTTAAAAAAACACCCTCCAAACGATTCAGCGGCAAGCCCGCTTGGTTCAATCGCACCTGTGACCCAGAGCCGGCATCAAACATCAGAAAGTGTTTGTCGGTTAAAACGGCAATACACGCTTGGGCGCGATCCGGCGAATTACCGAGCGGTGACGCGCTACCGCAGACGACAACGGTTAAGGTCTCAGCAGGCAGCGGCTGCGACACCATTTGCGAGCGCAAACCGACCTCAATGAGCGCAAGCGCAATTGTGTCAGAACGCAGCACGACCTGCGACGTGGCCAGCGCCGCGATGAGAATACCCACCAAGATCAACCAAAACCGTTTACTCATACCAACGCCTCACTCATTATCCAGTCATTTCGTTTTCTATGACGCCGCGCTGTCATCGACGTCGTTTCTGTGACGCAAGCAACGCGCACAAAAATCAAATCGACGGGCGACCCTGTTGTGTTTTACGAGGGCTGCGCTCAACCTTTAAAGACGATAGCACCCGTGAACACTTTAATAATGAAGGCCATTAAACACGGCCCGGTCGTTAAATGCCATTAATTCGAAATCAATATCGATTATTCACCCGTAAATACCGGAGGGCGCTTCTCTAAAAACGCCGCAACCCCTTCGCGGTTGTCGGCGGAGGCATGCGCTTCGGTTTGCAGGTCTGCTTCGAGCTGCATTTGTTTATTAAAATCGTTTTCCCAGCTGGCCCAATAGGCTTTGCGGATTAAACCCAAAGACTTTGGTCCAGAGGCTAGGCGTTGCGCCATGGCCATTGAGGCCGCTGCCAACTCGGCCTCCGGCACCACGCGATTGACGAGCCCCCAGCTGAGCGCCTCACTTGCCGGCAACCGCTCTGCCAACATCGAAAGCTCCATCGCCCGACCCCAGCCAATCAACCGAGGGAGGTACCAGGTGGCGCCGCCATCTGGCACCAGGCCGATCTTGGCAAAGGCTTGTAAGAAGTAAGCCGTGTCGGACGCCATTACGATATCCCCTGTTAAAGCCAAACTCATACCAACGCCGGCAGCTGGGCCATTGACCGCGGTGACGATCGGAAAGGATACATTACGCAACTTGTTCATCAGTGGGGCGTAGTGTGTTTCAAGCGCTGAGCCCGCTGGCGGCAGGTCTGTCGCCGCACCTCGCGCCTGCAGGTTAGCGCCTGCGCAAAATCCTCGGCCGGCGGCATTCAACAATAAGCATCGAACGCCTTTGGTTTTTGCCGCTTTCGACACCGCAACGGATAACTGCCGAACCATCTCAACCGATAACGCATTGAGCACTTCTGGTGCATTCAGGGTTACAACGGCGACGTTGTCTTGAATTCGGAGTAGGACTTTTTCTTCGCTCATTTTGTTCTCGCTTCGTTTTGTTCAGGGGAATTACCCGCTGAGCATCTGGCCCAGCGGTTTAATTAAGGTTCGTTCACGTGCTTGGCACCCTTTAAGCTCGCACGAATAACCTTTGATAACTTACGGGATCCCGGCTGGCAAATCGATCGCTTTATTACCCGCGCTGACATCATCTGCCTGGCAACATCACCGACCTATTTTTCAATCTTGCCTACCGTATTGGACAAACTTAAAGCGCCCTGACAGACGCTTCGGTCACGCCTGTTGTGCGAGCCGATCGCGACTTTTGATATTTCCTGCGCCGCGTTCCATTTTTTCATCACAACCTTGTGGCTTTTCGTCGCGGCCTTTTAAGGTTTCGTCGCAACCTTCTAAATTTCGTCGCGACCTTCTATTTCGTCGCGACCTTCTAAATTTCGTCGCAACGCTCTAAGATTTCGTCGCAACGCTCTAAGGTGTCGTCGCAACGCTGACCATCGCGGCCTGATCCTTAAAACACTTTGAACCTGGCTTGTTTTTTAGTACAACCTACCAAGCGCTCCGCGTTTACACCACAACCGGGTTGTATAACCGGTTGCGGCGCAATAATGATCCCTTTACAGCAGAGCAAGGCGGCTTTCTAAAAGAGCCGCCGGCAACGGACCCAGAGCAAGCCATGACCCCGACAGACAACCCAACCATCTCCGCATTAACCACCGAGGAACTCGCTTTCTTTAAGCAGTTTGGCTACCTCATCAAGCCCAAAGTGCTCAACGCGGCGACCTGTAACGAACTCGTCGACCTGATGTGGCAAAGCGCACCCGGGGCGCTTGACCGCTTTGACCCCAGAACGTATCAAACGATCCCCAAATCTGAATGGTCCAGCGACAGCCTGCGCTTCGTTCAAGACGACAAATGGCAATTTCGAGCACTTGGAACCGATCAGCCCTTAATCGATGCCATGACCCATCCCCAACTTTGGCAGTGGGGCGAGCAGCTTTTAGGCAAAGGTAATCTTCGAGCGCCCACCCTGGGCGGCCAGCCGATGGGCTCAAGAGGCCCCGCTTGGCCGGGGGGTCCGGTTGATCCGCAGGACACCGAGGGCGTTCGAGGGATCTACGCAACCTTACCGAATCCCAGCCTTAAGGGTGCCCAAGACAGTCTGCACACAGACGGACATCCGTTTCATGTTGGCTGGGTGTGCTTACTGGAAGATTGCCCGCCGGAGAGCGGCGCGTTTAAAGTGTGGCCTGGCAG
Source organism: Pseudomonadales bacterium (assembly GCA_017854255.1). GTDB lineage: Bacteria > Pseudomonadota > Gammaproteobacteria > Pseudomonadales > Azotimanducaceae > UBA9926. The sequence goes on along the minus strand of JAFMIA010000069.1, from coordinate 8,805 downwards.
TCATCAGCGGTTTTATCCGCTGTTTCCCATGCCCTATGACCAGACCAGAATTCCATTTTATGACCATCTGCCGAGTCACAAAGGCATCTTGCATCCGGCGCCCTATCTTGCCGAGGTGAAGGCCGTAGAAACCGACACCGACCCCGTTGATGTGTGGGGCAGTCAAGGGGATGTCATTCTTTGGCATCATCGTTTGGGCCACATGGCGGGTCATCACAAAGGCCATCAGGCGAGTATTCGGCAAGCCCTACTCTTCGACTACAACCACATTGCGTTAGATGCCATGCGTTGTGAGCCAACGCCTTGCGATATGTGGCAGCACTGGAGTCCGGAATTACGCGCAGCACAGGTCACGACGTTTTCGGACGCCTTAATGTCCGCCCAACGCCTTGCCGCTGAGGGCCAAAACCGCCCTTGAGCTGTTAGCGCCTACGCGACACAGCGCCGAATGCGCGCCTTCTTCCAAGTGTGCCGGGCCGGCCGTCGGGCTCGAAATCCGCACTAAACAATAGACCCCAATTGCCGCCGATCACCGGGCCCACGGTGCCCAAAAGAAACCAAGCCGGTTGTGCGCCAAGGCCACGAGCCCGCCCGGTTCAAAGGCCCGCGAACGCACAAACAGACGAATCGCGAAATCAATCCCGCAGCGCCTGTCGGCCCTATACCGTTGCGCCCAGGTTGCGCCCGCTGGCCGTTCCGCGATCTTTGCTTTAATCGTCAACCAACACGGTCCGATAGAAGGGCGGCGAACAACCAGGATTCGTAATAAGCAATAAAGGCGGAATAAAACAGCCTCCTTGAATTGAGGTATCCTAAAGGCACCAAGCCCAGAGCGGGGCACGTCGACTGATGCTCAATACTAGGACCCAATCCGATGATCACCCACTACCCTTCTTTGAACTTTGATCTTGGCGCAGATATCGACCTGCAGCGCGAGGCCATTCATGCTTTTGCCCAGACAGAGATCGCACCACGCGCGCAAGAGATTGATGCCACCAATAGCTTCCCCCAAGACCTTTGGCGAAAACTTGGGGATATGGGTTTGCTGGGCATCACCGTTGCGGAGGCCTACGGCGGCACAGGCCTTGGCTATCTCGCCCAAAGTATTGCCGTTGAAGAGATCAGCCGCGCCTCGGCCTCGGTTGGATTGAGCTATGGCGCGCATTCGAATCTCTGCGTAAACCAAATTTATCGCTGTGGCACCGAGGCGCAAAAACAACACTACCTGCCCAAGCTTTGTAGCGGCGAGCACGTCGGCGCGCTGGCAATGTCGGAGCCCAGCGCTGGCTCAGACGTTGTCAGCATGCAATTGAAAGCCGAAGCCGACGGCGATCACTTTCGGCTCACCGGCAATAAAATGTGGATTACCAACGGACCGGACGCGCAGGTTTATGTCATCTACGCCAAAACCGACCCGGCGGCGGGTGCCGGCGGCATCACTGCGTTTATCGTCGATCGCGACACCCAAGGCTTTAGTCGTAATACCAAACTCGACAAGCTTGGTATGCGCGGCTCGAATACCTGCGAGCTTATTTTCGACAATGCGCTGGTGCCAAAGGCCAATATTCTTGGCCAACTCAACGGCGGCACCGCGGTACTTATGAGCGGTTTAGATTTTGAACGAACCGTCCTGGCCGCCGGCCCCGTTGGCATTATGCAGGCCTGCTTGGACCTTGCACTGCCCTATATCCACGAACGCCAACAATTCGGTCAAGCCATTGGCGAGTTTCAATTTATTCAAGGCAAAGTGGCCGATATGTATGCTGACTTGGGCGCCTGCCGTGCTTATTTGTATGCGGTGGCGAAAGCCTGCGATCGAGGGGAAGCAACGCGAAAGGATGCGGCCGCGGTTATTTTGTACACCGCTGAAAAAGCCACGCAAATGGCGCTTCAGGCCATTCAAATTCTGGGCGGCAATGGCTACACCAATGATTATGCGGCGGGTCGATTACTCAGAGACGCAAAGCTTTATGAAATCGGGGCGGGCACGTCAGAGATCAGGCGAATGTTGATTGGCCGAGAACTTTTTAAGGAAACCCTGGCGTAATCGCTGCAAGTCGGTCCACGGCTCAACCAGCGCGCTGCGCTTATCCGGATTACGGCTGCACTCCATAGCGACGCAACGCCTTTAGCAAGAGCCTTCAGCGAAAGAGCCTTCAGCGATAAAGAGCCTTCAGCGATAAAGAGCCTCAGCGATAAAGAGCCTTCAGCGAAAGAGCCTTCAGCGAAAAAAGAGCCTCAGCGAAAGAGCCCTCAGCGATAAAGAGCCCTCAGCAACAAAGCACCCTCAGCGAGAAAGCGCTTTTAACCAGGAAAATTCCTCAGCCAGCCTCAAATTTCAAAGACAAGTGATGAAAGCCTCGCAGCAAGTGTGACGGCACGCGTTCATTGAGGCCATCGCCTCGGGTGAGTTTTGGAAAGCGCGCAAACAAGTGGGTCAGCGCAATACGCGCTTCCAAGCGGGCAAGGGGCGCGCCAATACAAAAGTGGATGCCATACCCGAAGGTATGATGATGGTTTTTCTCACGCGTCAGCAGGAACTCATCCGGTTGCGCGTACACCGCTGCATCTCGGTTAGCCGAACCCATAATCACATGAACCAACTCGCCGGCTTCTAAGGTTTGGCCCTGAAACGTGGCCGCGCGGGTTAACCGCCGTCTCAGAAACTGAACAGGGCCATCAAATCGAAGAATCTCTTCAATGGCTTGATCAATTAATGCGGGCTGTTCAATCAATTGCGCATACAGGTCCGGCCGATCGGCGAGCACATTCAGCAAATTCCCCAGTAAATTAGTGGTGGTTTCATTGCCCGCAATTAAGAGCAGCATGCAAAAGCCAACGGCCTCGGCATCGGCCAAGCGCTCGCCCTCGAATTCGGCGTTCACCACCGCACTGACCAAATCAGCGCCCTCACGACCCCTTCGCTCTGGAATCAAACTCTGAAAATAGGCGTACATCTGACCAATCTCAACCTCCCGATCCGCCATCGAGGCGCCGGCCAGGGTGCCCGTTAGCGCATCCGACCAGCGTTTAAAATCCTCGCCGCGTTCAACGGGGATGCCCATCATTTGAGCGATCACCGCAACAGGTAAAGGGGTGGTTAAGGCTTTAACAATATCGACCGATTCGCCGGACGGAATGTTCGCGACCAGATCGCCTGCAATGCTGGATACATCCCCTTCTATGGCCTTGAGCATCCGCGTGGTGAAGGCTTTATTGACGATCCCGCGGAGCTGGGTGTGGCGCGGCGGATCATCTGCCAACAAAGGCAAGGGCCCAGCATCGCCGCCCATGGCTTTAGAGGAAAAGGCTTCAGAGTCTTTTAGCACCGCTCGAACATCATCATGTCGCGTCAGAATCCAAGCGCCAGTCTCTTCATCTTGCCAAATGGGTTGGTCCGCCCGCCAGGCTGCAAAGAAGCCGTAGGGGTTTTCGAGTAATTCCGGCGTAAAAAATTTCATGGGCGACCTCTTATTTCAATTCACAGCGCTGGCGTCGATCATAGCGTCATCACTGGATAAAATCGAAACCAGCAGCGAGCCTTTTTAGACCCTCATCGCGGAGATCAAAGGGTCCCGGCGCGTCGCGGCGAAGCACGGGGTCCAAAAGCGTCTTCCAACAGATCCCACAACCTTCCGATTTCGGCGCAGCAAGCACCCGTCTGTAAACGACCGGCCCCGCCCTTGACTCCGCTTGCTGGAGCGGGCACTTTAGATCGCTCAAACGCCATCAAGACTTTTATCAAACAAGGAGTGACCGCACCTCGTGGACGGACAGGAAATCAAAACCTTACGGGCCTTAATGGAATACGAGGCCAGCCGACGCGCGCCGCCTGAGACCTTCCCGAATTTGCCAGACCTGCCCGGTGGTCGCTACACGGATCCTGCATTTATGGCACTGGAGAAAGACCACCTCTGGCGAAAGAGTTGGCTATTGGCGGCTCATATTGACGAGGTGCCGGAGCCGGGCTGCTTTTTACTCTGGGAAAATGCGGGTCAACCCGTCGTCATCGTGCACAGCGAATCGGGCGGTGTGAATGCGTTTTACAATACCTGCAGCCATCGCGGCGCGCCGGTCGTCACCGAAGCCCAAGGTAAAAAGCTCCGGCTCACCTGTCGATATCATGGCTGGACCTACAATCACGAGGGCGAGCTGTTGTCCATTCGGGATCCGGAAGATTTTAAAGATCTCGATTTCAGTTGTCGGTCGCTCACCAAAGTCCGATGCGAGCAGTTCGGGAACCTCATCTTCGTGAACTTCGACGACGATGCGCCGTCTCTGCTCGACTGGTTAGGACCCATTGCGGATGAATGGGCAGAATTTCGATTCGATCAATGCCGGCTTGCTGCCCGGCACCGCTTCACCCTCGACTGCAATTGGAAGATTGCAATGGAAGCCAACGCTGAGGTTTATCACGTTAAGAGCATTCATCCATCGACCATTGCGCCGATCCTAGACGATCGTCGCAACGTGAATACGCTCTACCCCAATGGCCATCACCGGATGATCGCCCCGCGTCCGCAAGGCACGGTGAATACCCTCGCGCAAACAAGAGGGGATCTACCAGAAATCGAATCGGTTGGTGAGATTGCCCGAACCTGCACGCAATCCTATGGCATCTTTCCGAACTGGGTGTCGCCCTTGAGCGCGATGGTGATCCCGCCTTTATTGTTTTGGCCCAAGGGCATCGATCAGTGCACGCTTGAGACATGGACCTTTGCGCCAGACTGGGGGGATCGCCCCGCACCGGATCAGTGGACCGAAAACAACGGCGAGAAACTGATCAAGGTGTTACTGGAAGATACTGAATTTGGCGCTTGGATCCAAAAGTCCGTTAACAGCTATGGCTTTAAAGGGGTGCCATTGAGTTATCAGGAAGCGCGCATCTATTACTGGCATCAAAGCGCCGATCAACTCATTGGGGTCGACAAGATCCCAGAGTCGCTTCGGGTGCCTCCGGTCATTACCAAGGACTGGGTCTATCCAAACGACCCACGGCGCGCGGAACTCCCAGCCGACTAACGCCAGCCTTGTTTTGATCACGTCGGCGGGCGCACGGTTTCCGACCGGGTTGTTCTATTGGTCCGCCAGAGCCCGAACCACCGACGGCCGCGCCTGCATCATCTCGAACCAAGCCGGGGCGCCCGGAATCAACGACAGCAAATCAACCTCGATCACCGCTTTGGCTGCGCGATTGGCCAGTATGAAGGAAAAGAAGCCTACAATATCGGCGTAGGTCATCTCATCACCCTGTATAAAAGGCCCAAACTGCGTCAGTCGCGCAACGGCCGCGCAGCCTTTGGGCAGATCCCGCGCCAGGTCTGCTGCCACCGATTCTGCAACGGGCTTGCCGCGCAAGGCCCCAAAGCCGCGCCGGGCAACCAGTTCAATATTCAACTCGATCACCTGCGCAATCTCTCTGACCTTGGCCTGCTCAAAGGCGGTACCGGGCAGCAGCGACGGACTCGGCGCCACCGCTTCCAAATATTCTAAAATCGCTATCGATTCCGCTAAGAAGCCGTCCGGTGTTTCAATACAAGGAATTTTGCCCATCGGGCTTTTCGCTAAGTAACCGGCATCCTGCGATGGCGGCGTTAAGACTTCCTCAAAAGAAAGTCCTTTCTCAATCAGGGCGACTTTGATCATGTTGTAGTAATTACTGAGGGGGGCACCATAAAGCTTGATCATTGGGTTTCCTTTTGGGTCATCATTTTTAAGGGGCGGACGAATCCGCCGGATTATTTTCTGGCATCCGCTGAGCGCCTGACACTGCGTGTTCTGACGCGCTTGGCCTAGGCACCCGTTGCCAAGACCGGGTTTGATACAAAAACCCAACATGGCCGCGAACAAAAAGGGTTTCGCCTTCTAACCAAACCGACCCTCGATAGAATTTCCCGCTTTCTGGGTCAAAAATGGTGCCCTTCTGCCAGACAGCCTTTTTGAGGGCGAGACCATTGATCACTTCCATCCCGATGACCGGTTTATCGCGCCAGACGCCTTCACACGCCTCACAAACGGGATTTTCTTCCGCCTGCTGATGCAAACTCACAACGTAGCCAAACAGTTTTTCACTTTTAATTTCAACCGAAACCGTGGATTGCAGGACCCCGCTTTCATCAAAGGTCTGCCACAACCCCGTTGGGTCGGCGCGAACGTCTGCCCATAAATCAGTGCTCACCAAAAAGGCGATGACCATCATAATGTGCAACAAGGATCTCATTTGCATGGGTTGCTCCTGTGACTCGATTCGGCTTGATTCATTGTCTTGCTCGTCAGCGCCTGCGCCGATGCCTAAGCGGGTTGATCCCAAGTTTGGGCGATGCGTCAATCGATCAAAACGCCCAATGGGGTCCCTTAAAACGGGATCCACAATCTCTGCCGCGCGCGACCCTTTTCCCTCACTCAACCCGTTACGGTCGTCACCGGTTCACGCCGCTCAATCCCACGCTTGAAGCTTCGCCGAGACCGATCGGCGCGCCTTAATCCGCAGGCTAATCTCCTCGGGCTTAGGCCTCCGGATTGGCATGGATCGGATCGACCCAATATAAGCCCTCAGGATCTTCAACCACGGGAATATCAAGATTCACCACAACCGGCTCCTGATTACTGCGGACCAAGACGCAATGCAGCGGTTCATCCGTGCTGGCATTAATTTCCTGATGGGGCACATAAGGTGGAATAAAAATAAAATCGCCGGGGCCCGCTTCACAGACAAACTCGAGGGTCTCGCCCCATCGCATCCGAGCCTTGCCGCTGATGATATAGATGATACTTTCAAGATCACCATGATGGTGAACGCCCGTTTTTGCATCCGGATGAATCTCAACGGTGCCTGCCCAGAGTTTCTCGGCGCCCGCAGTTGCGCGATTAATTGCCGCCGCGCGGTTCATGCCTTCGGTTTGCGGGGTATTGATATCAAGATGTTGCCCACTCACAACTTTTACCCCATGGTGCCGCCAGTCGTTGTCTGAACCGCTCATGCTTTAGCCTTTAAAACGTTGTTCTTAACTGACGCCAAGGGAAACACGACAGCACAGATGGCGCAAGACCCGGGCCAAGGGTTTTTTTAAAGGCCCTAGGATCTTTTTTTGACGAGCGGGCGGCCGCGTCACCGCCAGCTGCCGCATCAAACTAACGACTCGCCGTACAACCCTCTGCGCCAATCGAACACTCATGCTAACCTTACAAGAACAATCATCCCGCGCCAGGCAATCTCCTTTAGGGGGTAGCGTCGTAAACCCAAGTTCTGCAGAAGGTTGGTCCCTTTTCAGTATATTGAGCGCCTTGCTAAACGCCTCAGACTCCAGAGATAATTCATCACGGAATTCCCTATGACTCGATTTTTAAAACTGCCGTTTCAACTCTTTTGGAAGCTCTTAAAAGCCCTTCAAACACTCTTGTTCGGACTCATTGCGCTAGGCCTTTTTTTGGCGCTCATCGCCGCGCCGTTTTCCGACAATGCAAGTCAGATGCCAGACGATGGCGCCCTGGTGCTCAACCCATCTGGCGTTTTAGTCGAAGAAAAGACCGCGGTTGATCCGCTCAATTTCTTAGCCGATGACGGCGGGCCCAGCGAAGTATTGCTTCAGGATCTCGTTGTTGCCCTTGAGCAAGCCCGCGATGACCCCCGCATCACAACCCTTGTGCTGAATCTTGATGACTTTGGCGGCGGCTTAATGCCGCATTTGGAAATCATCGGCGACGGGATTCGCGATTTTCGGGCATCCGGCAAGAAGGTGATTGCCGCGAGCAACGGTTATAGCCAGTCCAGTTTGTTGCTGGCAGCCGAAGCCGATGAAATTTTAATGAACCCGGAATATGCGGCACTGCCGGAAGGCTTCTCAGCCTACCGAACCTATTTCAGAAGCCTGCTGCAACGCTTCGATGTCACCGTGAACGTTTTCAAAGTCGGTCGATACAAATCAGCGGTCGAACCTTATTTTCGGGACAGCATGTCGGACGAGGACAAGCAAGCCCGTTTGGCTTATCTGAACGCGTGGTGGGACACCTACACCCAGCGATTCGAGACGGCACGAGGCCTGCCAGCGGGATCCCTGAATCAAGATATCGGAAATCTTCAAGACCGACTCGACGCCGCGTCTGGTAATCTGGGTCAATTAGCGCTAGACGTCGGTTTAGTCGATCGATTGATGAGCAATCGAGAGCGCTCGGAATATTTAGTCAGCGTGATCGGCGCCGATGAGGAAGATGAGCAGCGCTACCGAGGCATCGGTTTTGAGGATTATTTAGCTCTGAACCCAACCGAGGCCGAAGCCGCAGAACACAAAATTGCGGTCATCACCGCCGTTGGCGGCATTGTCGATGGCTATGCTGACGCGGGATCCATTGGCAGTCAAACGCTGCTGGAACGAATCCAGCAGGCACGCGACGATGACGCTGTGAAGGCGATTGTCTTGCGGGTCGATTCCGGTGGCGGCAGTAAATCCGCATCCGAAATTATCCGGCAGGAGTTAGCCCACGCCCAAGCCGCCGGCATACCGGTTATTGCAAGCATGGGATCGGTTGCTGCCTCGGGCGGTTACTGGATCTCCGCAACCGCCGATCGTATTTTTGCCCATCAGAACACCATTACCGGCTCGATTGGTATTTTTGGGGTCATCCCAACCTTCGAAAAAATCCTCAATAAATACGGCGTTTTTAGTGATGGCGTTGCAACCACGCCACTTGCGGGCGCCGCAAGTATCGATCGCGGGATCCAGCCGATTTATGCCGGCCTCATCCAACGGATAATCCAATCCGGCTATGATCAATTCTTAGCCGTCGTCGCAGAAGGTCGTAACATGA
>JAFMIA010000158.1 GCA_017854255.1 Pseudomonadales bacterium | reverse complement strand
GCGCGACCCCGCTCAACTTCATAGATGATGTGTTCAAAAACTTGACTGGTCATCTGCCCCCCTAAACTACCGCGTGTTTCTGATATGCTAACACCAAAACGGGCGGGGGAAATTGATGTCAACATCCGGATTGAATCGAGAGATCACCGCTCAGGAAAAACACGATTTTCACCGTGACGGCGCGGTCCTCTTAAAGGGTGTCTTGGCAAGCCACTGGAACGCCTTGCTCGAGGAGGGCCTTGAGTTCACACAAGCAAACCCTGACGGGATGTCCGCGGGCGTCGCCATGCCCCTGCGGATCGATCAGTTTCCAGCCTCGCACTCGCCGTGCCTTGACCAACTCATGAAGACGTCCCCGATCGCCGAGATCGTTGGATCGGTGCTTGAGGCCCCGGTTCGCTTTTATATGGATCAGATGTTTTATAAACCCGCAGGCAAGGTCTTTCCAAGCGCCTGGCATCAGGACACAAGCTATTACAATATCGATGGCCATCAATTGGTAAGGGCTTGGGTTTGTGCAGACCCAGCGCCGCGAGACGTCAGCATCGAAGTCATTCGCGGATCGCATCGATGGAACGTGACCTATCGGCCGCCAGTTGGCCTGGATCCCAAAGCCGACCCCGAGGGCGCCGCTAAACTCGAGCAAGCGCATGCGGCCGGTGAAATTCTGATTGGTCGCGAGGCCCATGAACAGTGGACCTACTTTGATTCCTTTTTAGACCCAAGCCTGCCGGTGCTCCCTGATATAGAAGGACACCGCGAGTCCTTCGAGATTCTCGGCTGGGAATACGAGCCCGGAGACGTGCTGTTGTTTCATGGTCACATCTTGCATTCGGCCCGAGGCGGCGCAACCTTACCGCACCCAAGACGCGCCCATGCCTCGCTGTGGGCAGGCCCTGATGTGCAGTATCTACGCAGGCGGAGCCAAGCCATTCCGGACCCCTTGAAGTTGTATGACCATCATCCGCAAGACGGTCAGCCGTTGTCTGAGTTTCCTGAAGTCTTTCCGGTTGCTTGGGCGCCGACCGCCTGAGCCGCTGCGCAAACACCCTCATCTGTGCGACCGGGCAGCCCTCGTTGCGACAATGTCCCCTCATCCAGGTCAAAGGGATTGCGCAGGCGACTTAGTGCTCAGCCTAAGCATGTGCGCTCAAACCGCAAAGCTCACTCGGCCCTTATCTCAAAGTGTTGGCATCAAGACCCTCTGCGCCTGCTTCTAAAGCGATCCTTTAATGAGCGATTGCGTCTAGACGGGCGCCCTGCAAGGCTCGTCGCGCTCGCTTTGCCGGCAAGCTTCGGAATTTGAGTGTTGGGGAGTTGGGGTGTTGGGGTGTTTGGCAAGAGACTGAAACAACCAAGCGCAGCTGGCAATCAGGCCGTTAGGCGCAATTGATCGAGCACGGGCGCGCCCTGCCGGCTTCTCTGAACCGATCAGTGCGCCCTATACCGAACGCCCGACCCGAACAAAGCAGCCTATTACTGAAACAGGTTCTTAACCGAGTCCCGGTAGTTTCTGGAGACCTTTAACGTTTTGCCGCATGCAAGCTCAAGCAACCCAGCGCCTTTTGCGAGCGGCGTCAGGCTAACGATTTTTTCAACATTAACAATGGTCGAGCGATGAATTCGCGCGAACGTTCGCCCATCAAGCTTATCAATGAGTTCACGTAGGGTGCTGCGCATCACCAACGTCTCGCCAAGGGCATGCACACACATGTAGTCGCCCGCTGCGTCCACCCAAGCAATGTCATCAAAAGGTACAACTTTTACCACGCCCGAATCACGGACCAGCAGCTTTCGGAGCATACGATGGCGCGCACTATTGTCTGCTTGCAGCGATGCTGGTTGATTAGGATGATTTGTTTTTTGCGGGGCTGCAACAGAACCCATGGCACCTCTTGGGTCTGACTGAAAGCGTCCGGCACCGCCCAAGACATCACCGCCATCAATTGCGTCCAGTGTGTCTCGAGCCGTTTCGAACAAGCAGCTCGCATCAAACGTTTGCGGGTTGTATTCAACGGCCAAAAGCGCAGGACGCCCCACATCAGTTGCAACCGGCTCCGTCAGCAACACGATTTTTGGCGCATATTGCGCATGTATTGTCGCTGCCACTACCAAGGCATCCGGGGACGTAATCCCGGTATCGAGCATCACCAGGCTGGGTCTTAATTCCTCACAAGCTCTTAAAATCTCATCGCCCGTCGGACACGCGGCCACGACCTCGATCAGCCGCTCATTGCGCAGCATCTCTTTCAACTTCATTAAAACCGATCGACCACTACAACCCACAACCACTTGGACCGTCTCAGCTGGGCAACCAGCCCGCTCAAGCCGTCCGTCAAAACGCTGCATTTGATTACTTGCCACTGGACACAACCCCCTGCACTCAGTTCAAACATGCATTTTAAAATTCGAAAATCGGAAACATCCCCTTCAACACCGAGAAATGACAACGGTGTCATTTCTAGTTTTAAGCCTAAATGACAACGCTGTCAACTCGGGTTAACGCGGCGAATCAACGCGGCAACGCCTGAAACAGATTATTTCTGCTTTTACGGCTAACGACGTCCATTTCGAGAACTCCCAGTTATTGCATCGATACTCGCCAGAGATTGCCCAAGCGCCCTGCGTATTGTTACGGCGGCGCCGCTCAAAACCCAGCACGCCGGCGACGATCTAAGGCTTGCCGCATCTTGCTGTTGCGCGGTGGCAAGCCAGTATTGCGGTATCCGAAATAGGTAAACGATAATGGCCGCGTCTTGTCCGCATCCCCTGATCCGCATTCAACGCCCTACAAGCGCCCTTACCGAAGGCGCAGAGAACAAACCCTCA
>JAFMIA010000068.1 GCA_017854255.1 Pseudomonadales bacterium | reverse complement strand
GCCGGCGCGGGTATCAAGGTCGCAAAGCACGGCAACCGGGCAGCATCAGGAAAGAGCGGTAGTGCGGACGTTCTGGAAAGCGCTGGCGTTCACCTTACGTTAACGCCCGCCCAAGTTGCGCAATGTATTGATGTGGTTGGGCTAGGGTTTTTGTTTGCGGTGAATCACCACGGCGCGATGCGACACGCCATTGGTCCCCGAAAAGAGCTGCAGTTCCGAACCGTCTTTAATTTATTAGGTCCGCTCACAAACCCGGCGGGTGCCGAAAATCAGGTATTGGGGGTGTTTGATCGCGCCTGGGTGCGGCCGATGGCTGAGGTCCTTAAAAAGCTGGGTAGCCAACGGGTACTGGTTGTGCATTCTGAGGATGGGCTCGATGAGATTAGTATCGCAGCGCCAACACGCGTGGCTGAGTTGGTGAATGGCGAAATTTCCGAATATGACATCCGACCAGAAGATTTTGGAATGAAAGCGCAGACTTGGGCTGGGCTAACGGTTCAAGATAGCCGCGAAAGTCTGACTTTGGTGAAAGCCGCTTTGTCTGGCGAGCACGCTCTGGCCAGTCAGTTTGTTACCTTAAATGCCGGCGCCGCAATTTATGTGGGGGGTGGTAGCCAAACCTTAAAGGGCGGCATTGCGCTGGCCGAAGACGTCATTGCCAGTGGTGCGGCGACTGAAAAACTCCGGTTTCTTGTTGAGTTCAGTCAGCAGCTCGGAGCGCTCTCATCATGACAACCCCCACAGTCCTTGAAAAAATTATTGCAGAGAAACGAAAGCATATCGCAGCGCAGCGAGTCCATCGTCAGATGGACCCAAAGGCGTTGCATCGGCCATCAAGCGTTCGAGGTTTTTCAGATGCCCTTAAAGCCAAGCAGGCCCTTGGGTTGCCCGCGGTTATTGCTGAGATTAAAAAAGGCTCGCCGTCTAAAGGCGTTATCCGCCCCAACTTTGACGTCGCATCGATTGCCGCCTCTTATGAACGTCACGGCGCTGCTTGCTTGTCTTGTTTAACGGACGAGCCGTTCTTTTTTGGGTGTGATGCAGACCTGGCGACGGCGCGCTCGAGCGCTGCCTTACCCGTCTTGCGCAAAGACTTCATCATTGATGAATTTCAAATTTATGAGTCGTTTGAGCTCGGTGCGGATTGTATTTTGTTAATCGTGTCTGCCTTGACAGATGAGGCGCTGGATGCGTTTTTCGCGTTGGCGATCGGGCTGGGTCTAGACGTGTTGATTGAAGTTCATGACGCCGCAGAATGTCAGCGGGCGCTTCGATTAGCACCAAAACTCTTGGGCATTAATAACCGGAATTTGCATGACTTTTCTGTCAGTCTGGATACAACCCTTGGACTGCTGACGCAGATCCCGTCTGAGACCTTGATCATTACTGAAAGTGGTATTCATACTGAGTCCGATGTGCATTCAATGTGGACCTCCGGCGTTGGCACGTTCTTAGTTGGTGAGGCGTTTATGCGGCACCCCGAACCGGGCGAAAGACTGAGCGCGTTGTTTGGGGCGATCCAAACAACAGCGACAAGCAAAAGCGATTAAGAACGCCTCTTGCCTTGGGTCTTCGGCCTAGCTTGGGCCGGGTTGTCGCCCGGCCCGTATCTCAGGGCAGGGCTTTAGGTTTTGTTTATTGGATAAAGCGCGTCCGCCATAACCCAGAAACTCGGATAACGGAGAAGGCAAAATGAAAGCGATGGTGCAGTGGCAGAGCGAGGTGTGTTTTCTGGCGAGGTCTGAGACGGGCCATCAACTACTGCTCGATGGGCCTGAAGAAGCCGGTGGTCAAAATAAAGGGCCGCGTCCCATGGAGCTCGTGCTGATGGGGTTGGGCGGCTGTGCCAGCTACGACGTTGTTTCAATTCTCAAGAAGGCTCGACAAAAGGTATTGGACTGCAAGGTTGAGCTGTCTGCTGATCGCGCGGAGGCAACACCCGCTGTCTTTACCAAAATCCAACTTCATTTTGTGGTTCAGGGAGAGGGTATCAGCGAGCAGCATGTCGCGCGAGCGGTCCAGCTCTCGGCGGAAAAGTATTGTTCTGCGTCCAAAATGCTGGAAGCCGGTGGGGTTGAGATTACGCACAGCTTTGAGATTCAGGCGGTGTCGATATGAAGCGGCCAGGCAAAACCCAAGGCCTGCGTCATATTGCGTTGTTTGTGCCGGATTTGGTTGCAGCAGAGCACTTTTTCGTGGATCTGATGGGGATGACGATTGAATGGCGGCCGGATCCTGACAATGTGTATTTGACATCGGGTAATGATAATTTGGCGCTCCATCAGGTGGAGACAGTGGACGGGCAAGGTTCTCTGGACCACATTGGGTTCTTCATTAACGACCCGGATGAGGTCCAGGCTTGGTTTGAATTCTTACAAGCAAGCGGCGTGGAGACGCTAACCGAGCCCAGAACCCATCGAGATGGCGCGATCAGTTTTTACTGTGTCGGCCCCGCTTTGATTCGGGTGCAGGTGATCTATCATCCGCCCATCGCAGCCAAAGAAGGACTCGTCGGCCCTTAATCGCCACTTTGACGCTTAGATCCAACGGGTCGAGTTCGTCATGAGTGCGGATTGAAGGGCCATGAGCTTTTTAATGGCGGCGGGGTATGGCGCGCCACCTTCATCGAGGGCCGCCTGTTCATGGCCGGCTTCATCGGCTTGCATTTGAGCAATGATTTCCCGAGTCCGATGGTCGCCCTCTGGAAGCTCCGCCAAGTGTCGGTCCAGATGCTTGCAAACCTCTTCTTCGGTTGCGGCAATAAAACCCAGGCTCACCTTATCCCCCATTAATCCGGTTGCGGCGCCAACCATAAACGAGGCGCCATACCAAAAGGGATTTAAATAACTGGTTTGTCCGTTGAGTTCGCGCAACCGCTCTTGGCACCAGACAAGGTGCTTTTGTTCATCTTCTGCGGCGTGCTCTAAATGCGCTCTGGTTGAATCACTACGGGCACTGAGCATTTGGCCGTGGTAGAGGCCTTGGGCGCAGACTTCACCGCAGTGGTTAACGCGCATGAGTTGTCGGGATTTTGATTGTTCGTCTGATGTTAATGCATCGTCCCGGCGGTCATATTCGAAGCTATTCGCGACGGGTAAGGTGCCGGTTAGGGTCTTCAGGCTGCGATCGACGTGCCCCAGTAGCCGATCAGTCCAGTGCAAGGCCCTCATGCTGGGTCTGCTGCTAAAACGTAAGCCGTATGCCCGGCTTCGTTAAGAAGATATGCGCCAAGCAGGTTAATTTTTGGTGATGCGGGACCTCGCACAGCGTACACGATCTCTGTAGAGAGCTCATGGATATGATTCCGCAAGGCCATAAAGGGGATGGCAAGCTCGTCCGCTGCAGGTTCCGGCTGCGGCTCATCCGGCTGATAGAGGTTGAGGATTTGTACTTGGGTACCGTGAACCCGGACCGATTCTTCAATTTCGGCTGGGGTGATCACTTCAATGACGGGGTTTAATAACAAGTCCTCGAAGTCGGCCTCGGTAAGCATTCCAAGCTCGCAGGGCGCCGTCGCCATGACGGTTGCATTTCTGGGTAGGTCGCTGACTAGGGCATCTTGACCGAAACTCTGGCCAGCGGTGAGTTTTGCGACTTGGTTGACCTTGCCGTTCATTTCAACATGGACAGAAACGGCGCCTGTTTTGATCATATAGAAAAAGTCGCCGGGATCGCCTTGCTTGATGATGATCTCACCACTGGTGACCTGTCGCGTTTTAAATCGCTTGAACAGTGCCTGAATGTTGGTCGGTGGGATGAATTCAAATAGTGGCGTTGAGAGCAGACGCTCCATCCAGTTACCGGTTGAAAGTGAATTCTCTGCCGTGCTGGCTGCCGCCTCAAGCAGCGTCTCGATTTCACTTTGAACGGCCTTGGGCAACGCAAAAACCGCGCAAGGTTCTTCGCAAACAGCGGACACCGTATGCGGCTGAAAATCATCAACGGCGCCATAAGTTTGACTATCCGTTTCGGTGAACGGTCTGTTTTCAAATGCGTCGTTGACGAGATTGAGCCGACCTGTCAGCAGCCAATGCGAATCCGCATCATGACTGAAGCGCTTAAAAATGAGTGCGCCGGCAGGCTGATGTTTGATCTCGCCGCGCGCTGCGATTTTGGTAAAGTCTGTATCTGAAAGCGCGGAAAAAGGGCTCAATCCCTTCAGGATTCTGAGTTGGCTGTCGTCCATTATGCGTCGTTCATGACCAAGGGAGATTCAGTATAGTCCCTCTGCGGTGATCATCAAGGCGCACTGCGTGATCTCTTGGTTGAGTGGCTATTGTGAGGCTGTTTTGATCAGCGTCGCTGAGATTTGCGCGGCTCTCGCCATCGCTGATGGTTTGTGGACAGTGACCTCGACCCGCGTCAGTGGATAGTGGGTCAGTAAATGGTCGGCGGCAACATTCGTCAGGGTCTCGAGCAATTTAAAGCGCCTGGCCTGGATGAGCTTGGCGAGATCTCGGGTGAGGGCATCATAGTCTATGGCCAAGGTGAGATCGTCCTTGCTGGCTGGCGGCGCAAAATCATATTCCAAACCAAGATCCAAATAGATTGTTTGTAAGACCTCGCGTTCTCGCGGGTAAGCGCCAATGATGGTTTCTATTTCAAGCTGGGTGACGTCAATGCGGCCTTGTCGGGTCATGTGGCCAGCCCCTGAAGTTCGGTCATAGGCCATCTTGGGCGCGCAATGATCTCATGGTTATCGTGCTGCCATTGGCTTCGACGGAGTAGGCCCGCAATCGCAATCATCGCGCCGTTATCGGTGCAGAATTTAAGGTCAGGATAGCTCACCGCAACCTGTAAGGATTGGCTCAGGGCTTGAAGGCTCGCCCGAAGCGACGTGTTGGCGCTGACCCCGCCGGCTAAAACAAGGGTCGGATATCCTGTTTGTGCCAGCGCGCGGGTGCATTTAATTTTAATGGTCTCAACAACCGCGTCTTCAAAGGCCCGCGCGATATCAGCTCGATCCTGATCGCTTGGGTCCTTTAAGGCTCTTAAGGTGTTCATGGTGTGAGTCTTAAGACCACTGAAGCTGAAGTTCAGTCCTGGTTTTTGGGTCATTGGCCTAGGGAAGTGAAATCGGCCTTTGGCCCCGTGGGTTGCCAAAGCGGCTACCTGTGGTCCTCCGGGATAACCCAATCCCAGCATCTTGGCGACCTTGTCGAAGGCTTCGCCGGCCGCGTCGTCCATGGACTCGCCTAGGATTTCGTATTCTCCAGGCTGGCTGCAGGCCATGAGCTGAGTATGCCCGCCGGAAACCAAGAGCGCGACAAAGGGATATTGCGTTGGTGTCTCCGTCAACTGGGTGGCTTGCAGGTGGCCTTCCATGTGATGAATGCCAATGGCGGGAATGTTCCAAGCCAGCGCAAGCGATTTGGCGATGCTTGCGCCAACCAGCAGGGCGCCAATCAGGCCGGGCCCTTCGGTATAAGCAATTGCGTCGATCTGATCCGGTTTGGTCTCGGTTTGCGCCAAGATCTGATCAATCATCGGAAGGCATTTTCGGATATGGTCTCGGGAGGCCAACTCCGGAACAACACCGCCATAAGCTTTATGGACATCAATTTGGCTATACAGAAGATCGGCCATTAATCCCAGGGAATCGTCATACAGAGCAATTCCGGTTTCATCACAAGATGTTTCGATCCCCAAAACGCGCACGTTTGGCTCCAGACGGTATTGATTGAGATGGCAATTATAGACCGAGGGTTGCGTCGCGTCTGCAACGATTGGGGCGTGCAGGCAAAGACTAAGCTGGGTAAGGCTAAAAAGGTTTGGCCTTTTTTGGGCTTTTGCAATTGCTCGGGATTGTGTTTAGAATCCGCTCTCCATTTGGCTGGTGTATAAGAAACAATGCCCTACGTAAAAGTAAAAGAAAACGAACCGTTTGACATCGCACTCCGACGCTTTAAGCGGTCCTGCGAAAAAGCCGGTGTCCTGGCCGATGTTCGTAAACGCGAGTTTTACGAAAAGCCAACGTCAATCCGAAAGCGTAAAGCGGCAGCGGCTGTAAAGCGGTATGCGAAAAAAGTACAAAGAGAATCAAGAAAGATGGAACGGCTCTACTAGTCAGAGCTCTTTAGCTCAGAGCTCTTTAGCGGGCTATGACCCTCATAGCCTGATTACCGTTCAACACAGCCTCTGACACTTGCCGCGCGTCTTGGCACTCCCCTTAGTCCTCCTTTTCCTGAACCATCGAGGCGTTTTATGTCAGCATCCCTAAAAGATCGGCTACAAAATGATGTCAAAGATGCCATGCGAGCACGCGCCAAGCAAACCTTAGGTACCCTGCGTTTAATCATGGCTGAGTTGAAGCGACGAGAAGTTGATGAACGGATTGAATTATCTGATCAAGATGTGTTGCTAATCCTTGAGAAGATGGTGAAACAAAGAAGAGATTCCTTGAGCCAATACCTTGCTGCAGATCGCCAAGATCTAGCAGACCAAGAGCAGTTTGAGCTTGATTTGATTGCCCAATACTTACCTGAACCCTTGTCCGATGAAGCGGTTTTAACGCTGATTGAAGAGGCCATCGAAGCCGCGGGCGCGCGCGAAATGTCGAAAATGGGTCAGGTAATGGGCTGGGTTAAAGACCGGGCGCAGGGCCGAGCCGATATGGCGAAGGTGGGCCAGCTGGTGAAGGCGCAATTAAGTCAGGGTTAGCTTGCGAATCCACAAGGCCCCTGCCACACTTCTTAGCCGTTAAAGTGCATTGGTATCGCGGTGATTCCTCCTACTTTTATTGATGAGCTTCTTGCCCGAACCGATATTGTTGAGATTATCGAGTCCCGGGTCGCACTGAAGAAAACAGGTCAAAATTTTTCCGGTCTGTGTCCGTTTCATCAAGAAAAATCCCCCAGTTTCTCTGTGAGTCAGGAAAAACAGTTCTATTACTGTTTCGGTTGTCAGGCTTCCGGATCGGCATTGAAATTCTTAATGGAATTTGACCGCATGGATTTTTTATCTGCGGTTGAATCCCTTGCGGGTCGCTTGGGTTTGGCGGTGCCAAATGATGCCTCAAGCGAGGATCGCGAGGCGGTTGCACAGCGTAAGTTGATTTTTGACACCCTCGCAGAGGCAAAAGATTTTTATAAACAACAGCTTCGATCGAACCCCCAGCGGGGACGCGCGGTTGATTATTTAAAACAAAGAGGCCTGACTGGGGAAGTCGCGAATCGGTTTGAAATTGGGTTCGCGCCGCCGGGTTGGCAGAATTTGTTGGGGTCAAAGCCTGAATCGTCAAGCTATCTGAGTCGTCTCTTAGATGCGGGTCTCGTGGTGACCCAAGATGCCGAGGATAAACGCTACGATCGCTTTCGGGATCGGGTGATGTTTCCGATTCGGGATCTACGTGGGCGAACCATCGCTTTTGGCGGTCGGGTGATCGGCGACGGCAAGCCGAAATATTTGAATTCCCCTGAAACTGCGGTGTTTCATAAAGGGCGAGAGCTTTATGGCTTGTTCGAGGCCCGTCGCAGTCAGAAAAACTTGTCAAGGTTGCTGGTTGTCGAGGGTTACATGGACGTGGTGGCGTTGGCGCAAAACCAAATTGAGTTTGCGGTTGCGACTTTGGGTACGGCGACATCGGATGAACACATCCAAAGAATGTTTCGCCAGGTCTCAGAGATTATTTTTTGTTTTGACGGCGACGCTGCTGGCCGGCGTGCCGCTTGGAAAGCGATGCTGACGGTCCTGCCGCATTTGAGCGATGGTCGAAGCGCTCGGTTCATGTTTCTGCCCGAGGGTGACGACCCCGATTCATTGGTAAGACGGATCGGGCAAGCGGCGTTTCTTGCCCAGCTGGCGGCATCTCACTCGGTTGCTGACTGGCTCTTTGAAAAGCTGGCGCAAGATTTAAAAGACAAGGGCCTTGATCCGACTGGGATTGCCGGTAAGGCCGCGCTGAGTAAAGACGCAATGCCGTTAATTAATCTAATGCCGGAAGGCGTGTTTCGGCAGCTCATGATAGACGCCCTCTCGCAGAATACGGGTTTGTCGACCCAAAGGCTCCAAGATGTAACGGAAAAATACGACGGCTCGCTTGAAAGCGACATTCAAGATGCTCGGCCGCGGCATGACGAGACGACGCCCGAGGTTCAAAATGCTCGGGCCCCGGAGGCGATGATTCGTGCGAGTCTGGACCCTGCATTATCGCTGCTGATTCTCCAGCCCGAGTTGGCCTTTGAGTTTGAGGTTGAGGCCTTTGAGTGCTTAACGCGCGGAGATCAAGACCAATTGCTTCAGGCGATTGCCTTGGGCGTGCATGCAGGAAGCTTGAACTCTCCGGGTGAGATTCTCGCGAAGTTCAGTGGCAAGCCAGAGCAGATGTTTTTAAAAAAAGCTTTTGAATACAAGCCTTTACTTGGAACAGAGCACCTTAAAGACGAGTTTATAGGGCTCATGAAAAGTAAGTTCAAACGCTACAGCCAGCAGGACGGACGGGCTCAGATCGACGCGTTATTGCAAAAACCGCCATCGCAATTGTCCGAAGAGGAGCGTGGGCTAATCCGGCAGTACTTTTCAAAGACGCCGGCTGGCGATGACCCATCATTAATCCCATGAATTTTCTACCATTCTAGTGCGGCTTGCCCTGGTCTGGACTGGCTAAACGCCCAAGACGACCCTATACTAATTTGCTCCTTTGGGGGGATGAAGTGAAAGAGGGGTGTTATGGTCAGCGTTCTTGCTCAAAAACAATCAAGGTTAAAGAAGCTCATTGCGCTCGGTAGAGGGCAGGGGTACCTCACTTATTCTGAGGTGAACGACCATCTACCAGATGATATTTCGGATCCGGAACAGATCGAAGATATCATCGGCATGATCAACGACATGGGGATCATGGTCTATGAAACGGCGCCGGAAGCCGATGATTTGATGGTCGAAGCCGACGTCACGGATGATCTGGCCGCAGATGAGGCGGCGGCGGTGCTTGTGGCCGTTGAAAACGAAACAGGACGAACGACCGATCCGGTCCGCATGTATATGCGAGAGATGGGTACGGTTGATTTGCTGACCCGCGAGGGTGAAATTGAAATCGCCAAACGGATCGAAGAAGGAATACGAGATGTGCTCGATGCTGCATCAGGCTTCCCTGGCGTTGTTGAGCGCATCCTGAGTCGCTATCAAGAAACCCAACAAGAAGACGGTAAGCTGATTGATTTGATCATTGGCTTTTTAGACCCTGCTGAGCATGTCGCGCCCGCCGCCCAAGTCGTCCCAGGAGAGGCCAAAGACGAAGATGCGGCTGAAGTGGATAACGGGCCTGATGCGGAGCTCGCAGCAGAGCGGTTCGGGATCTTAGAAAAACAGCTGGCTAAAACGGCTCGTTCAATTAAGCGCAATGGCCGTCAATCTGATGCGGCGCAAAAGGAACTTGCGGCTTTGGCGGTTGCCTTTCAGTACTTCAAGTTTATTCCGAAAGAGTACGAACGAATAATTAACGAGGTCAAAGCGCCGCACCAAGAAATCCGCCGTTCAGAACGCCAGATCATTGCGCTCTGCGTTCGCGAGGCCGGTATGAGTCGCAAAGCATTTATGGATGCGTTTCCGGGCAATGAATGTGACTTGAAGTGGTCTGCCAAACAAATCAAAGCCGGTGTTAGTAAACTAAAGGGCGTTCAGGACGAAGTCGTTCGGGCCCAAAAACGGATCGTCAGTATTTCAGAAGCGGCGGGCCTGACAGTGGCTGATCTGAAGGATCTGAATCGCCGGCTATTTATTGGCGAGGCCAAAGCGCGTCGCGCGAAGAAAGATATGGTTGAGGCCAATCTCCGTTTGGTGATTTCAATTGCGAAGAAATATACCAACCGGGGGTTGCAGTTTTTAGACCTGATCCAAGAAGGCAATATTGGGTTGATGAAAGCCGTCGATAAATTCGAATACCGACGAGGCTATAAATTTTCGACCTATGCGACTTGGTGGATTCGTCAAGCAATCACGCGTTCAATCGCCGACCAAGCAAGAACCATTCGAATCCCCGTGCATATGATCGAAACGATCAACAAATTGGCTCGGATTTCTCGGCAAATGCTACAGGAGATGGGGCGGGACCCAACGCCGGAAGAGCTTGGTGTCCGCATGGAAATGCCGGAAGAAAAGGTGCGTCGCGTGCTAAAGATTGCCAAGGAGCCAATCTCCATGGAAACGCCGATTGGCGATGACGACGATTCCTCTTTAGGCGATTTTCTGGGTGAGGATGCTAATGGCGATGCGGCCGCCGTGGGCGCGCCTTTGGACGTTGCAACAGAGGAAGGTTTGCGGGATGCCACCCGTAATATCCTGGCAGGCTTAACCGCCAGAGAAGCCAAAGTGCTTCGAATGCGGTTTGGGATTGATATGAATACCGATCACACGTTGGAAGAGGTGGGTAAGCAGTTTGATGTGACCCGAGAGCGGATACGGCAAATCGAAGCCAAGGCCTTGCGCAAATTGCGACACCCCAGCCGTTCAGACCATCTAAAGAGTTTCCTAGACCAGTAGGCCGAGTTAGCGTCCTAGTTAGGCGGTTTTCGACTGTTATTTGGGGCGTCACTGAGCGCTGGTCGCCGAACGCTGAGTGCGGGGCCGTAGGACAGCGCCAAATCTAAGCCAAATTTTGACGGTCGATTGACGCGGTCGGTCGACGAGGCCGTTCGACGAGGCCCAGGCGCTTTCAAAAGCGATAGCTTGGTTAGTACTGAGCCGTGCCACCATCGACGCTGAGCAGCGCGCCGGTGATCCCGCCACCGACGTCGCTTGCAAGCAGAACGGCAACCGCCGCCACTTCCTCGACGGTGTTGGGTCGTTTAATCGCCGCTTCTTGCGAAAAAGTGGTGACCATTTCATCGAAGGTCATGCCCATTGCCTCAGCGGTCTTGGGGCCATTATCCCGAACAATATCCGTGATGATCAGTCCGGGACAGATGGCGTTCACGGTAATGCCTTCAGTACCAACCTCTCTAGCAATTGATTTTGTCATGCCGTTTACCGCATGTTTTGCGGTGCTATAGGCTGTCAATACGGGCTTGCCGTGTTTGCCTTCCATCGACGAGATATTAATAACGCGTCCCCACTTTTGAGGCAGCATCAGCTGCAAGGCGCGGCGGGTACCCCAAAACGTTGAGTACACATTCCATTTCATACATTCGTCAAAGGATTCATCGCTAAGGTTTGCCGCCGGTTGCAAGTCACCTGCGCCGCCCGCGTTATTCACCAAGATGTCTAATCGACCAAATTGCTCGGCGGTTGCGCTAACGAAGTGTTCAATCGACGCCTGGTCCATCGCATCACCTTGAATGAAAACTAAGTGATCACCGGCGCTCAGTTCTGCGAGCATCGCCTCGGCTTTCGCTGGGTTTCTCGCCATGATCGCAACTTTCGCGCCTTCGGCGAGAAAAGCCTCCGCAATTGCGCGACCGATCCCGGCTGATCCGCCCGTGATAGCAGCAACTTTTCCGTCTAATTTCATCTGTTGGTCCTCAGGTTAATAATTCAAATGCATTCAGCGCGTCGATTGAACGCAGAGAATTGCCCAATAGTGTTTCGCCCAGCGCCCGACCCCGTTCATTGGCCAGATCCAGTGCGCTACAAATTACCACGGCATAGCAAAGGAAATACAGTGCACATTGAGTGAAACGTTGCCTGCAATCCTCGATTGGATAGTCAACGCCTAACTTGGTGAGTTCGGCGTGATAGAGCGCGACCCAATCTTGGGCATCCCGGACGGCATCGCTAGGGCTTTGCGTTAGAAAGTAGGCAAGATCATGTTCTGGTGCGGATTTTGATACCGCCTGGAAATCAACGAGCGCGATGTGATCCGGACCAAAAAAGATGTTGTCCAGGCGCATATCGCCGTGACTGATGCAGATGGGGTCTGCGGTAATGGCGTCAAGTAAGGTTGGCAGATGGTCCGGGAGCTTTGGAGCGAGGCGCTCGGCCTGCTCTGAAATCAGCTCCGGAAACAACCTCGTAACAACGGGCCAGCCGGCTGAAAACCCAGCTTGCATACCGGTAACTTGGGCCTCGTTATTGTGTCGCTCGATCGACGGGAACGCCGTCGTCTTGAAAGTCTCGGCATGAAATTTTGCTAAGGCTTTAACCACTTGCTCGCACTGCGCAATGCTGCAGCCGGCAACCTGATCACCAATCTCGTATTGGTCTAGATCCTCGAGCAGGAGCACGAAGGCGCGGGAGTCGGGATCGTAGCCCGCATGAAAACAACGGGGTGCGCGAATCGATAGGGTAGGCGCAATCTCGGTGTAAAAGGTGATTTCTCGTTCGTACATTTGATAAAGCCCGGCAACCGCGCGATTGTCGGCGACGGGTGATTGGAACTTTGCGATCAAGGTTTTGGGACAACCCTCGCCTTCAAGGGTTACACGGGTTACGAGGCCCAATATACCGACCCCCTCACCTAATGGTTTGACAGAAAAAGCATTGACCTGGCAATCCAGTACGGCGCTTAACCAGTGTGTCGTCAGTGCCTCCGGTGATATAGGAAAGAGGGTTGTCATATGGCTTTCTCCGGGATTTTTATCGCAGGGCTTAGTTGCGCCAAGATTGGGTCCGCTCTATGGCTTGTCTGAAGTATTTTAGGCTTAGGCCAAGGCAGACAATGGCAACCGAGTAGTTAATCAAAGCGAGCAATGAAATGGACTGACCCAATGCCAGCTCGCTTTCGAAGACAAAGTCGCTGATCACCGCGGGTAAAGATGGCGCAAAGCTATAGGATAAGAAGTTAACCGCGATCAGATAAAAGGCAACCATCTGGCCGCGAAGCTCATTTGGGGACACCGTTTGCAGGGTGGCAATAATCAGACCTGGCGGCATCGACATACAAAATGTGACGGGAACGAGCAGTGCCAAGGCGACATAGGGATCGGGTGCTACAGTTAAGAAGGCCGCCAAAGGCAGCAGAGCAACGGTCGAATAAAGCACGACGCGTAAGGTTGCATCCACTTGGCCGCGTTTAATCATGGCGCTCGCAAAGAGCCCGCCGGCAACGCTGCCCGTTATCCCAACAACCAGCGCGATGCTGCCATAGGATAAGCCAATTTCTGTTCGGCTCCATTCATGGTTTCTAACAAAGTATTCCACCAGCCAGCTGAACAAAGACCAGCCTTGGGTTGCAAGGCATAAATAACCGAGGAAGACGAAAAAGAAAAAATGTTTCCGGCTTTTTATGAAGGCCCAGACGTCTTTCATTGGCACCGAGGTGTCATCCGCTAGCTGCTTATTTTTGCGAGCGGGCTCAATTAAAAACCACATGGCGAGGGCGACGAGCAGGCCCGGCGCGCCAACCAGCATTAAAACCATCTGCCAAGAGTAGATCTCTCCTAAAACGGGCACGACGAAATTGGGTGTGCTTTCAAGATAGTCAATTAAGGGCCCACCAGCGATATTGGCGAGGCCTTGGCCAATAAAAGGCGCAGAGGCCACAATGCCAATGGCAATTGGAAGGCGCTCAGGGGGGAAATAGTCGGCCAGGGCTGAGTTTGCCGCCGGCCCGAGCGTTGCCTCACCCACGCCAACGCCCATCCGGGCAAGGAAGAGCTGCCAGTATTGGGACGCGGCGCCGCACATCATGGTCATGAAGCTCCAACCGGCAATGCCTGCTGTCATCAACTTGATTCGGTTGTAGCGATCTGCGATCCGACCCGCAGGATAGGTCATAAGGGTATAAAACAGGGCAAAGGCGAACCCCATGATCAGCGAGACTTGCGTGTCGGAAATGCCGCCCAGGTCGCGCTTAATGGGGCCAATCATGACGTTGAGAATTTGCCGATCGATGATTGAGAAAGTGGAGGCCAAGGTGAAGATAAAGACCACGAGGATCAGATAGCGATTCGAAAAGGTTTGATTCACAGCGACAGCCTAGGGATTTCAATCGGGGGTCAAGATATCACAGAATCCCAATGGGTGGTTCGACTTCCCGAGGCTGCCGCTGCGAAGTGCTGTTTTGCCGTATAGAAAAGGAGCGGGTGCGCGCGGCATTGCGAGCGAGGGGTTGCCGGCCTGCGCTTTAATTGACTGCAGGCCGCGGTTGGCGAGCCGATGGATCCAGCCTCGTTTTAAAATAAGGTTTGACTTCCGCGACGCTCGATTAGAAGGGGCATTCAATCATCAGATTTTAAGTTGCGATCAAACAAATCATGCAATCGCTCCCAATGCCGCTCCGCACTGGGTTTGTGATAGATCGCGCCGCGACCCGGAAAGGCAAAGCCATGTTCGGCCCCGGGGTACCACTCTAATCGGTAGTTAATCTGGCTCTCTTTAAGATGGGCCTCAAGTGCATCGATCGTGTCCTTGGGTGCAAAGTGATCAATCTCGGCGCAGGCGAAATACATCTCACCAGTGATGTTCTGAGCGGTCAGGTGAGGTGAGTCATCTCGTTTGGTGAGTAAGTTCGCGCCGTAGATCGAGGCGGCGCAGGCGATACGGTCCGGGTAGCAGCCAGCGGCTTTAAACACGAAGGGCCCGCTCATGCAGTAGCCGACGGCGCCAACTCGGTCACTTCTGGCAGCATCGAATCCATCTACAAAATCGAGCAGAGCGGCCGTGTCTTGCATAATCAATTCAAGGGATAAGTGTTTGGTCATCTCAAACATGGCTTTCGTGGCCGCGTCCGATCGGTCCCATACAAATTCTTTTGTTTTACGGTAGTAAAGATTTGGCAAGACCACAACGTAACCGGTCGTTGCAATTCTTCGCGCCATGTCGTGCAGTTCTTCGCGCTTGCCCGGGGCATCCATATAAAACAACACCACGGGGAAGGGGCCGTTTTCTTCAGGATGGGTCACGAAAGTGTTCATGAGACCATCTTGGGTTTGGATGTTTAGGTTGTGTTCGATCATCGTGGGGCATTCCTGAGTGTTTTTAGTTGAGGTGCTAGATTGAATAAGAACGTATTGAGTCGCGAAAGGAAATAGGCGCCTAAGCCATTGTCTTTTTTTGTTTATGAATGGCTCATACATTTGCCCGCTGGGCACACTACTTTCATTAAGAAAAACCCGTTTTAGGTTTCGTTACGTGACATACTCTCTTTTATGAATTTGACGGAAGAATTTCAATTTCTTAGGTCGGTAACAGCTTAATGTTTAATTTGATAATATATAGGATGCTTAAAGAAACGCTTAAAATTTTTAGTCACTTAACGATTGTTTTGCTCGCAGCTTGTGGTGGCTCTGAGTCGGTCGAAAAGGCGCCAATGCCGCAGCCCTCGGCTCTGTCGCCTGATAACACCCTGGTGGCGGCTAAGCGGCTGTTGCCCGAAGACGTGGCGGGTATTTTAGACCAAGCGATTGAG
>JAFMIA010000067.1 GCA_017854255.1 Pseudomonadales bacterium | reverse complement strand
CGCGAAGGCGGCCGAACGGTTGGTGCTGGCGTTGTAACAAAAATTAAAGACTAAATCTGGACGGGGTCTCGAGCAATTCTATCCTGAGTGTTTTGCGCAAGCAGCTAGGCCAGTAGCTCAATTGGCAGAGCAGCGGTCTCCAAAACCGCAGGTTGGGGGTTCGATTCCCTCCTGGCCTGCCAAGCTGTTGCACAGACTTCAGGATAGATTGGCTTATTACGTGGATTTTAGGGGTAATTGTGAGCGCAGTATCTGACAACGCTGGAAAACTAGATGCCTTGAAGTGGCTTGTTGCATTAGCTGTCTTGGTGGCGGGTCTCTATGCAAATGCTGAGTATGCGGCACTGACGTTGTTGTATCGGGTGCTTGCGGGAATCGTCATAGCTGGTGTTGTAGTGGCGATCGCGTTAACCACGGTTCAGGGCAGAGCCACTTGGGATTTAGCCAAAGAAGCGCGCGTTGAAATTAGAAAAGTTGTTTGGCCGACGCGGCAAGAGACAACTCAAACAACCTTGATCGTGGTTGTGATGGTGATATTTGTGGGGCTTATTTTGTGGGCTCTGGACTCGACACTGAGTTGGTCTGTCAGCGGATTGATTGGCTAACACGGACTTCTTTCTAAGGAAATGGGTGACGCATTGAATAAACGATGGTACGTAGTCCACGCTTTTTCTGGAT
Organism: Pseudomonadales bacterium; assembly: GCA_017854255.1. Classification (GTDB taxonomy): domain Bacteria; phylum Pseudomonadota; class Gammaproteobacteria; order Pseudomonadales; family Azotimanducaceae; genus UBA9926. The sequence continues at coordinate 14,609 of JAFMIA010000067.1, read as the reverse complement.
TTGAAAAGCAGGTTATGCGAGCGCTGCTTGAGCGAATAGAGTTGTCAGGGCTTGAAGAAAAGTTCGGTGAAGTGTTGGTGCCTTCAGAGGAAGTTGTAGAAATGAAAGCTGGGAAGAAGCGGCGCAGTGAGCGCAAGTTCTTCCCGGGTTATGTCTTGGTTGAGATGGAGCTTGACGAGAGTACTTGGCATCTTGTTAAAGAAACGCCTCGGGTGATGGGTTTTATCGGTGGCAAAGCCGATCATCCTGCGCCAATTTCTAATGCCGAAGCGCAAGCGATCCTGCAACGAGTGCAGGTTGGTAGTGAGAAAATTACGCCCAAGACGGTATTTGAGCCTGGCGAGTTTGTTCGTGTGGTTGATGGGCCGTTCAATGACTTCAATGGGGTTGTTGAAGAAGTGAATTATGAAAAGAATCGATTGCATGTTGCAGTCACAATTTTCGGCCGGTCTACTCCGGTCGAACTGGACTTTGGTCAGGTCGAAAAAGCCTAACCAGAGACGTTAAATATAGCGACAGAATTGCCGTTTCGTCGTTATTAAAGGGGACCTGGCGCAGTAATATGCTGTCGGTCAGGGCTTGTACCCACGGGAGAATCTATTATGGCAAAGAAGATCGATGCTTATATCAAGCTTCAAGTACCAGCTGGCAAGGCCAATCCGAGCCCGCCTGTTGGCCCAGCGTTGGGGCAACGCGGCGTCAATATTATGGAATTTTGTAAAGCGTTCAACGCTGAGACGCAAGGCATGGAGGAAGGGATGCCGATTCCCGTCGTCATTACTGTCTATAGCGATAAAAGCTTCACCTTCATTAAGAAAACACCACCCGCTTCGATTCTTTTGAAGAAGGCAGCAGGTATTACGAGCGGCAGTCCAGAACCACATATTAAGAAAGTCGGTAAGGTCAATCGCGCGCAACTGGAAGAAATTGCGACAATGAAAATGCCAGATTTAACAGCGAAAGATATGGATGCGGCCGTTCGAACCATCGCCGGAAGCGCTCGTAGTGCTGGCATTGAAACGGAGGGTGTGTAAATGGCAAAGCTAAGTAAGAGAGTTAAAGCGTTTAAGGAAAAGGTTGATCCAGCGAAGAATTATCCGGTTTCGGAAGCCGTTGCGATTTTGAACGAGCTATCGTCCGTGAAATTTAAAGAATCGATTGACGTAAGTGTTAACTTGGGCGTCGACCCGCGAAAGTCGGATCAGGTGGTTCGGGGCGCAACGGTTTTGCCAAACGGAACCGGCAAAACAGTGCGGGTTGCGGTGTTTGCTCAGGGTGAAAAGGCAACTGAGGCCAGCGAAGCGGGTGCTGATATTGTTGGGATGGAAGATCTTGCGGCTGAAGTGAAGGCTGGAAATTTGAATTTTGATGTTGTGATTGCAACGCCCGATACAATGCGGATTGTTGGTCAATTGGGTCAAGTATTAGGCCCAAGAGGATTGATGCCGAATCCGCGGCTTGGAACCGTCACACAAGACGTTGCTGAAGCAGTCAAGAACGCAAAATCGGGTCAAATGCGTTATCGAACCGATAAAAACGGCATTATACACGGCGGTGTTGGCCAAGTTGGGTTTGACCCAGAAGCTATTAAACAGAATGTCGAAGCGTTGCTCGCGGATCTAAAGAAGATCAAGCCGGCATCCGCTAAAGGCATTTATGTGAAAAAGGTCACCTTGTCGACGACGATGGGCGCGGGTATTGCCATCGATCAAGCCTCATTAGAGGCCTAGTTTACTAAGAATTTAACTTCTTTGGAGTGGCTGACCGCAGGTCATCACTCGTCAAAGACCGTAGGTCCGACGGTTAGTCGGTTAATTTGGGGTTTGCAGGCCTACGCAGACGGTTGAACGCGGTTCAGAGTCATGAATCTTGTCACCGTACACCCCCGCAGGTGCAAGCTGACGGGAAACGTAACAAGTCGAGGAGTACAAAAGTGCCGATTGGACTTAAAGAGAAACAGGCGATTGTCGCTGAAGTAAACGAGACTGCGAAAGCGGCCTTGTCGGCAGTGATGGCGGACTATCGAGGTGTTGGCGTGGATGCGATGACGTCGCTTCGAGTCGCAGCCCGGGCGTCCGGTGTTCAAGTGCGCGTTATTCGGAATACATTGGCTAAAAAGGCCTTTGAGGGAACGGATTTCGAGTGCATGAATGAAACATTGCTTGGACCCTGTGTGCTGGCGTTTGCCCTGGAAGATCCAGGTGCTTCTGCGCGAGTGTTTAAGGAGTTCGCAAAAAACAACAGTGATTTCGAAATCAAGGCGTTGAGCGTGGGCGGTAAGTTACTCCCGGCTGATCAAATTGATGCATTGGCTAAGTTGCCGACTCGAGATGAAGCTTTGTCATTACTGATGGCTGTGATGCAAGCGCCGGTAACCAAGTTGGTTAGAACCATGAATGATATTCCTGGTCGGGTTACACGTGTGGTTGCTGCGGTTAAAGATCAAAAGCAAGCTGCCTGATTAAACGATTAAAAAACGGAGATAGGACACATGTCATTATCAAAAGACGATATTTTGAATGCAATTGCAGAAATGAGCGTTATGGATGTAGTCGCTTTGGTTGAAGCGATGGAAGAAAAGTTTGGCGTTTCAGCTGCTGCAGCTGTTGCTGCCGCGCCGGCTGCTGCTGGTGGTGGGGATGCTGGCGCTGCTGTCGAGCAGGATGAGTTTGAAGTGGTACTCGTCTCAGCGGGTGAGAAGAAAGTGAACGCGATCAAGGTTGTTCGCGCCATTACCGGTCTTGGCTTGAAAGAAGCTAAAGATATGGTTGATGCAGCACCTTCTACAATCAAGGAAGGCGCATCGAAAGCTGAAGCGGAAGATCTTAAGAAGCAGCTCGAAGAAGCGGGCGCGACAGTTGAGCTGAAGTAAGACTGATTTCTTTGAGATCAGTGGCAAAGCCCTAAAGGTGCCGAGGAAACTCGGCGCCTTTCTTTGCCGTTAATATTTGTTCGGTTGAGACCCAAAGTAAGCCTGGAGGCGTTAATGGCCTATTCGTATACAGAAAAAAAGCGTATTAGGAAAGACTTTAGTAAATTGCCGACGGTAATGGATATCCCATACCTCCTCGGGATACAGGTCAATTCTTATAAGCAGTTCCTTCAAGAAGAAGGCAGTCAGGAAGACCGTTTAGAGTCAGGTCTGCACGCTGCTTTTCGGTCTGTTTTCCCGATCGTGTCTTACTCGGGTAACGCGGCATTGGAGTATGTCGGGTATCGGCTGGGCAAGGCGGTTTTTGATGTTAAGGAATGTCAGTCGCGAAGTGTGACCTACGCTGTGCCATTGCGGGTCAAAGTACGATTGATTATTTACGATAAGGATTCCTCGAATAAAGCCATCAAAGACATAAAAGAACAAGAAGTGTACATGGGCGAGATACCGCTCATGACTGAAAATGGCACCTTTGTGATCAATGGTATTGAGAGAGTGGTTGTTTCTCAGTTGCACCGGTCGCCCGGGGTCTTTTTTGATCACGATAAAGGTAAGACGCACTCCTCAGGTAAGCTTTTGTATTCAGGGCGCGTCATCCCAATGCGGGGTTCATGGCTTGATTTTGAATTCGATCCGAAGGATTTGGTTTATGTTCGGATTGATCGCCGCAGAAAGCTTCCTGCCACAATTTTGCTGCGCGCGCTCGGCCTTGAAGCAGAAGAGATTTTAGACCTGTTCTTTGACACTGATGCGTTTCAGATGACTGAAGACGGCTATACTTTGAGCCTGATTGCCAATCGATTGCGTGGTGAAACGGCGCAATTTGATATTACGAACAAAAAAGGTGAGGTGCTGGTTACCGAGGGCACCAGAATCACTGCTCGCCATATCCGCGAGATGGAGAAGCTCAATTTAACGGAGCTGTCTGTTCCTGCGGAGTATGTTTGCGGTCATCGCTTGGCCAAGAACATGGTGGATGAAGAGACCGGTGAAATCGTTGTGCCTTGCAATGCGATTATCACACCTGAAATCCTTGATCAGCTGCGAGCGTTGAACGTTACGGCGTTTGAGACGATTTATACCAACGATTTGGACCATGGTCCGTTTATGGCCGATACGTTGGATGCAGATCCTTGCACGAATCGACTTGAAGCGTTGGTTGAAATATACCGAATGATGCGACCAGGCGAGCCGCCCACCAAAGAAGCGGCTGAGAATCTGTTTAACAATCTATTTTTCTCATCAGACCGCTATGACCTAACAGCGGTCGGTCGAATGAAATTCAACCGTCGTCTTGGACGAGAGGAAGAAACGGGTGCGGGTACGCTCGATAACGATGATGTGCTTCAGGTTCTAAAATGCCTCATTAATATTCGAAATGGATTCGATATTGTTGATGATATTGATCACCTTGGTAATCGCCGGGTTCGTTCTGTTGGTGAAATGGCCGAAAATGCGTTTCGTTTGGGTTTAATCAGAGTCGAGCGCGCGGTGAAAGAGCGATTGAGTTTGGCGGAATCCGAAGGGTTAATGCCCCAAGATCTAATTAATGCCAAACCGGTTGCAGCCGCGGTTAAAGAGTTCTTTGGCTCAGCGCAATTATCGCAGTTTATGGATCAAAATAATCCGTTGTCTGAAGTGACACATAAGCGCCGGGTTTCTGCATTGGGGCCAGGCGGATTAACGCGTGAGCGCGCAGGCTTTGAGGTTCGAGATGTGCACGCGACCCATTACGGGCGGGTGTGCCCAATTGAGACCCCTGAAGGGCCGAATATTGGGTTGATTAACTCCCTTGCGACCTATGCTCGAACGAACAATTATGGGTTCTTGGAGAGTCCCTACCGCCGAGTGGTGGATGGCAAAGTTACAGATGAAATCGAATATCTTTCTGCGATTGTTGAAGCGGACTACGTGATTGCGCAAGCAAGCGCGCAAGTTGATAGTCGTGGTCATCTGATCGAGGATTTGGTTGATGTACGGCATCAAGGTGAATTTACCAAGATGGCGCGTGAGAACATCAATTTCATGGACGTGTCGCCAAAGCAGGTTGTATCGGTCGCGGCGGCATTGATTCCATTTTTAGAACACGATGACGCGAACCGCGCCTTGATGGGCTCAAACATGCAGCGTCAGGCTGTTCCGACGTTAGTGTCAGAAAAGCCTTTAGTGGGCACCGGGTTGGAACGTGCGGTTGCGCGCGATTCTGGGGTTTGTGTTGTTGCCCTACGAGGCGGTGTTGTTGAAACGGTTGATGCGGCGCGAATCGTTATTCGGGTTAGCAATGCCGAAACGGAAAGCGGCGAAGCCGGTGTCGACATTTATGATTTAGTAAAGTACACCCGCTCGAACCAAAATACGTGTATCAATCAACGGCCTTTGGTGAAAGAAGGCGATGTGATCGCAAAGCATGATATTTTGGCGGATGGCCCATCGGTTGATACCGGTGAGCTGGCACTGGGTCAGAATATGCGAATCGCATTTATGACCTGGAATGGTTATAACTTCGAAGATTCTATATTGATATCAGAGAAGGTTGTCAAAGAAGATCGTTTTACGACCATTCATATTCAGGAATTGACCTGTATTGCTCGGGATACCAAGCTCGGATCAGAAGAGATCACCTGTGATATTCCAAATGTTGGCGAGGGCGCGCTCGGTAAGCTTGATGAGTCGGGGATTGTATATATTGGCGCTGAAGTTGCGGCCGGCGATATTCTGGTGGGTAAAGTAACGCCTAAAGGTGAAACTCAGTTAACGCCTGAAGAGAAGCTTCTGAGAGCTATTTTCGGTGAGAAAGCCTCTGATGTGAAAGATACCAGTCTTCGTGTTCCGAGCAGCTATAACGGCACGGTAATCGATGTGCGTGTGTTCACGCGTGATGGGATAGAGAAAGATAAGCGCGCGAAAGATATTGATGCTGAAGCCTTAAAAGGGATCCGCAAAAACATTGAGGCTGAATTTTCGATCATTGAGAATGCGACCTACGAGCGTTTGGCTGCGGCCCTAACAGGTAAGGTCGTGGTTGCGGGTCCGAAGCTGAAGAAGGGCGAGAAGGTCACAGCAGCCTATCTCAAAGAGCTCGACCCGGAAGATTGGTTCAAGCTCCGAATGGAAAAAGACGAGCTGAATGAGCAGATTCAAGGTGCAGAACAGCGGCTTAAAGCGCGTCGAGCAGACTTGGATGAGAAATTTGAAGAAAGCAAAGGCAAGCTCCAGGGCGGGGACGACCTAGCGCCGGGTGTACTCAAAATTGTTAAGGTCTACCTTGCGATTAAGCGTCGCATACAGCCTGGCGACAAGATGGCAGGTCGGCATGGTAACAAAGGTGTGATCTCAGTCATTAAGCCTGAGGAGGATATGCCCTTCGATACCAACGGTCAGCCGATCGATATCGTTTTAAATCCTTTGGGTGTCCCAAAGCGAATGAACGTCGGGCAGATTCTTGAAACCCATCTCGGTTGGGCGGCAGAAGGGCTTGGTCTTCGGATCGGTGAGATGCTCGATGCTCAGCGAGAAATCGCTGAACTTCGAAGCTTTCTGGACAAGGTCTACAACAAGAGTGGTCGAAAAGAAGATCTCGAGTCGTTGTCTGATGCTGAAATCCTTCAATTAGCGGGCAACCTTCGAGGCGGCGTGCCGATGGCGACGGGCGTTTTTGACGGCGCTAACGAAGAAGAAATTAAGCAGATGTTATCGCTCGCAGGCTTGCCAGCAGATGGCCAAACATTGTTGTTTGATGGTTGTACCGGTGAGCAATTTGATCGGCCAGTCACGGTTGGGATCATGTATATGCTGAAACTGAACCATTTGGTTGATGACAAAATGCATGCGCGCTCAACGGGCTCGTACAGTCTTGTGACGCAGCAGCCACTGGGTGGTAAAGCACAGTTTGGCGGTCAACGATTCGGTGAGATGGAGGTTTGGGCGCTAGAAGCTTATGGCGCCGCCTACACCTTGCAGGAAATGCTGACAGTGAAATCTGACGACGTTCATGGTCGAACCAGAATGTATAAAAACATTGTGGATGGTGATCATCGAATGGAGCCCGGTATGCCGGAGTCATTTAATGTGTTGGTGAAAGAGATACGGTCCTTAGGGATCGATATTGAGCTCGAGCATGACTGAGCGATAGGGTTTTATTCAACACACTAATTTTCGATCGGGCTTTGATGCCCAACTTGGAGGAACACTGTGAAAGACTTACTGAATATGCTGCGGGCTCAGGGTCAGTCAGAGGAATTTGATTCATTAAGGATTGGTCTGGCATCGCCAGAGATGATTCGCTCCTGGTCTTTTGGCGAAGTCAAGAAGCCAGAGACGATTAACTATAGGACTTTCAAGCCGGAACGGGATGGTTTGTTCTGTGCAAAGATCTTTGGGCCGAATAAAGATTACGAGTGTTTGTGCGGTAAATATAAGCGGTTAAAGCACAGAGGTGTGATCTGCGAGAAGTGTGGTGTTGAAGTTGCGCTGGCAAAAGTGCGACGCGAGCGTATGGGTCATATTGAGCTGGCAGCGCCGGTTGCTCACATTTGGTTTCTGAAATCATTGCCGTCTCGAATTGGTCTCTTAATGGACATGACATTGAGAGATATAGAGCGGATTTTATACTTTGAAAGTTTCGTCGTGATTGATCCAGGTCTGACTTCCCTTGAAAAAGGACAGTTGCTATCGGACGAGCAGTACTATGAGGCACTTGAAGAGTTTGGCGATGACTTCGAAGCGAAGATGGGTGCTGAAGCGATTCAAGATTTGATGCGGCAGATGGACCTAAAAGATGAAGTCGCGCGGCTGCGAGAAGAACTGCCGCAGACCAACTCCGATACTAAGATTAAGAAACTCACGAAGCGTCTGAAGTTGATCGAGGCCTTTATCGCATCCGGTAATGAGCCAGCTTGGATGGTGTTTAACGTCCTACCTGTATTGCCGCCAGATTTAAGGCCTTTAGTGCCGCTCGAAGGAGGGCGATTCGCAACATCTGACTTGAATGATTTGTATCGACGCGTCATCAATCGAAATAATCGACTGAAGCGGTTGTTAGACCTTGCGGCACCCGACATTATTGTGCGAAACGAAAAGCGCATGCTGCAAGAAGCTGTAGATGCGCTATTAGATAATGGTCGTCGCGGTAGAGCAATCACCGGCACCAATAAGCGGCCGTTAAAATCTCTTGCAGACATGATTAAAGGCAAGCAAGGCCGATTCAGACAAAATCTGTTGGGTAAGCGAGTCGACTATTCAGGACGGTCCGTGATTGTCGTTGGGCCGACATTACGTCTGCACCAGTGCGGATTACCTAAGAAGATGGCACTTGAGCTGTTTAAGCCATTCATTTTCGGCAAGCTGGAAGCCAAAGGGCTTGCAACAACCATCAAAGCAGCAAAGAAGATGGTTGAAAAAGAAACTGCTGAAGTCTGGGACATCTTGGCGGAAGTTATTCGCGAGCATCCTGTATTGTTGAATCGTGCGCCAACGCTGCATCGATTGGGTATTCAGGCCTTTGAGCCAGTACTGATTGAAGGTAAGGCCATCCAGCTGCACCCGTTGGTTTGTACGGCTTACAATGCGGACTTTGATGGCGATCAGATGGCGGTTCATGTGCCTTTGACCATTGAAGCACAGTTAGAAGCGCGTGCGCTGATGATGTCGACCAATAACGTCTTACTACCCGCCGACGGCGAGCCTGTTATCGTTCCGTCTCAGGACGTGGTGCTTGGGGTTTATTGGATGACTCGAGACCGGGTGAACGACCTTGGCGAAGGCATGCGGTTCTCTGATATCGAAGAAGTTGCTCGAGCCTATGCGAACCGTCAGGTTGGTCTGCAGGCGAAGATTAAGGTTCGGGTTCACGAAAAGATCATCGATGACGAAGGTCAGTGGCATGAGCATTCCGTGATTCATGACACCACAGTAGGTCGAGCATTGGTATTTGAAATCGTGCCAGACGGGATTCCCTATGCGGAAATCAACAAGACGATGGTTAACAAGGATATGTCGCGACTCATCAACTTGTGTTACCGCAATGTTGGTTTGAAAGAGACGGTGATCTTTGCGGATCAATTGATGTATATGGGGTATGAGTACTCAACGCGTTCTGGTGCCTCAATCGGCGTCGAGGATTTCGTGATTCCTGCGGAGAAAGCCGCAATCATTGATCGAAGTGAAGACGAAATTCGAGAAATTGAGAGCCAGTTTTCGTCCGGGTTGGTAACCCAGGGTGAAAAGTATAACAAGGTGATTGATATCTGGACGCGCGCGAGTGACCAGGTCAGTAATGCGATGATGGATACATTGAGCACGGAAACTGTCTTAAACAAGGATGGTGAAGAGGAGACGCAAAGCTCTTTCAATAGTGTGTGGATGTACGCCGATTCTGGGGCTCGAGGCTCTCCCGCGCAGATCCGTCAGCTCTCGGGCATGCGAGGTTTGATGGCAAAACCGGATGGATCCATTATTGAAACGCCGATCACTGCAAATTTCCGAGAAGGGTTGTCGGTTATGCAGTACTTCATCTCAACCCACGGTGCTCGTAAAGGTTTGGCCGACACCGCGTTGAAAACAGCGAACTCGGGTTACTTGACGCGACGATTGGTTGATGTGGCGCAGGATCTAGTCGTAACGGAAGTCGATTGTGGTACCGATGATGGCATGATCATGAATGCGGTGATTGAAGGCGGAGATGTGATCGCAGGCCTAGGCTCCAGAGTCTTGGGTCGCGTAATTGCAGAAGATGTCTACAACGTCGCGGGTGATGAGGTCTTGATTCCAAGAGGGACCTTGATCGATGAGAAGTGGGCGGATCGGGTCGAAGGGATGGGCGTCGATGAGATCAAGGTTCGAAGTGCGATTACTTGTGAGACTCGCTACGGTATTTGTAGCAACTGTTATGGTCGCGACCTGGGTCGAGGCCATATTGTTAATATCGGTGAAGCGGTTGGTGTGATTGCGGCACAGTCGATTGGCGAGCCAGGAACGCAGTTAACCATGCGAACGTTCCACATTGGTGGTGCGGCATCTCGTGCAACAGCGGTCGATAACGTTCAAGTTAAGCACAAGGGTGTTTTTAGGCTTCATAACCTGAAAACAATTGAAAAGATGAATGGCGAGCTGGTGGCTGTTTCTCGGTCTGGAGAAGTCGCGATTGCAGATCAGGAGTCCGGTAAGGAGCGTGAGCGCTATAAGGTGCCTTATGGCGCTGTGATTAAGGCTGCACCAGGACAAGTTGTCGAGGCTGGTGAGATTGTCTCAACCTGGGATCCGTTAACGCATCCGATTGTGACCGAAGTCGCTGGTAAGGTCGTCTTTGAGAACATGGAAGAGGGCTTAACTGTTCGTCGCCAGACCGATGAGCTTACTGGTTTGAACAGTATCTCAATTATTGACCCGAAAGATCGTCCCAGTGCGGGTAAAGATATGCGTCCGGCGGTTTCCTTAGTAGACGCAAAAGGCAAAGCCCTGATGCTGTCGGGTACGGATGTACCGGCGCATTACTTCTTAGAAGCCAATGCGATCTTAGGGCTTGAGGACGGCGATGCGGTTGCAACCGGCGATGTCATTGCAAGAATTCCGCAGGAAGGCTCAAAAACAAGTGATATTACCGGTGGTTTGCCGCGGGTAGCGGATCTGTTTGAGGCAAGAAAACCGAAGGAAGCGGCTGTTCTGGCTGAAATTAGTGGGACAGTTTCTTTTGGCAAGGAAACCAAAGGCAAGCGTCGCTTGGTGATTACACCAACTGATGGCTCAACACTTTCGGATGGGTCCGATCATTATGAAGTGCTGATTCCAAAGTGGCGTCATATGACGGTCTTCGAGGGCGAGCAGGTCGAGAAGGGTGAAGTGGTATCCGATGGTCCTGAAAACCCACATGACATTCTCAGGCTCAAAGGGGTTGAGGCGCTTGCGAACTACATCACGAAGGAAATTCAAGATGTTTATCGACTTCAGGGCGTCAAGATTAACGACAAGCACATTGAGGTCATCGTTTGCCAGATGTTGCGGAAAGTCGACATTGTCGATCCGTCGGAATCAGCGTTTGTGAAGGGAGAGCAAGTTGAGCTGAATCACTTCCTTGAGGCAAATGATCGATTGGCTGAGCAAAATCTTGAGTTGGTCCGTGGTGAGCGCATGTTATTGGGTATTACTAAGGCGTCGCTTGCGACCGAGTCGTTTATCTCTGCTGCATCGTTCCAAGAGACAACTCGAGTCTTGACAGAAGCGGCTGTGACCGGCAAGCGCGATTACCTGCGAGGGTTGAAGGAGAATGTCATTGTGGGTCGACTGATTCCTGCAGGGACGGGTTTGACCTACCACAACGAGCGCAAACTAAAGCGTGAGCGTGGCAATACGGTTATGCCAACCGTTAGTGTGAGTGAAGTGGAGCAAGCGCTCAGCGATGCGCTCAGTCAGGGAGATTTGTAAGCGGGTCGCTGCAGCTGCAGTTGACTCAATCCAAGCGGCTATTTAGAATGCGCCCCTCGCGTTGCGAGGCGCATTGCCGCACCGAACTAGGAGTTTAGAAAAAGCATGGCCAGGATTAATCAATTAGTCAGGAAACCACGGAAGCGAAAAGTGGTTAAAAGCGACGTGCCGGCCCTTCAGGCGTGTCCTCAACGGCGAGGCGTTTGTACACGGGTTTATACCACGACACCAAAGAAGCCAAACTCAGCGCTTCGGAAAGTTTGCCGTGTGCGGTTAACCAACGGCATGGAAGTCACGAGCTATATCGGTGGTGAAGGCCATAACTTGCAGGAGCACTCGGTGGTTTTGATCCGAGGGGGTCGAGTCAAGGATTTGCCAGGTGTTCGTTACCACACGGTTCGTGGTGCTCTGGATACGTCGGGCGTCGCCAAGCGAACCCAGGGTCGATCCAAGTACGGTACTAAGCGACCTAAGGCTTAAGTTTAGGCGGCCGAAAATATAACAAATGCTCGTTAATTGCGAGAGTAAGGTCGAGTCTGTTTGATCTCGATAAAACCTGAAGAGAGAGTGTCATGCCAAGAAGAAGAGTCCCCGAGAAACGGGTTATTATCCCGGACCCGAAATTTCACAATCAAACCCTTGCTAAGTTCATGAACCACGTTATGAACAGCGGAAAGAAGTCCGTCGCTGAAAAAATCGTATATGGTGCATTGGATCGTATCCAGAGCCGTAGCGGTAAAGATCCTATTGAGGTTTTTGATGCAGCGCTTGAAGCTGTTGCACCGACGGTCGAAGTAAAGTCTAGACGAGTTGGTGGCGCGACCTACCAAGTCCCTGTTGAGGTCCGTCCTTCCAGACGAACGGCCCTTGCGATGCGCTGGCTTGTCGATTCGGCCAGAAAGCGTAGCGAGAAATCGATGGCGTTACGTTTGGCTGGTGAGCTTCAGGATGCGTCCGAAGGACGTGGGTCAGCAGTGCGCAAGCGTGAAGATACACATCGAATGGCTGAAGCCAACCGAGCTTTTGCGCATTATCGCTATTGATCCTGCTGCCAACTTCTTAAGAGGTTTCCCCAGTGGCACGCTCAACACCGATTCGTCGTTATCGTAATATCGGAATTGTCGCTCATGTGGACGCGGGTAAGACCACGACCACGGAGCGGGTTCTGTTCTATACCGGTGTGTCCCACAAGATTGGCGAGGTCCATGACGGCGCTGCCACAATGGATTGGATGGAGCAAGAACAGGAGCGTGGCATAACGATTACCTCAGCTGCCACGACCACTTTCTGGTCGGGTACGGCGCAGCAATTCGATCAGCATCGAATCAATATTATTGACACCCCAGGGCACGTCGATTTCACGATTGAAGTTGAGCGCAGTCTACGGGTCCTTGACGGGGCGGTTGTCGTGTTCTGCGCAACCTCTGGCGTTGAGCCTCAGTCCGAAACCGTTTGGCGGCAAGCTAATAAGTATGCGGTGCCTAGAATCGTGTTTGTGAACAAAATGGATCGTGCAGGTGCTGATTTTCTCCGAGTGGTCAATCAGATTGAGCAGCGGCTTGGTTCAACCTGTGTGCCGATTCAATTGGCAATTGGGGCGGAAGAGCATTTTTCCGGCGTCATTGATCTGGTTAAAATGAAGGCAATCTACTGGAATGATAGTGATCAAGGTCTGACCTTCCAGGAGGAAGCGATTCCGGACGAATACCTTGAAGCGGCGAGTCTCTATCGAGAACAAGTCATCGAAGCCGCAGCAGAGGCGAACGATGAGTTGATGGAGCAGTATCTTGAATCGGGTGAGTTAACCAACGAGCAGATCAAACAAGGACTCAGGCAGCGCTCGTTAGCGAATGAAATCGTGCTGGCGCTCTGTGGTTCAGCCTTCAAAAACAAAGGCGTCCAAACAATGTTAGATGCGGTTGTCGAGTACCTGCCGGCGCCCGATGAGGTGAAAGCGATTCGTGGCTTTCTGGACGATAAGAATGAAACCGAAGCGGTTCGTCCCGCTTCCGATGAAGCGCCTTTCTCGGCGCTGGCGTTTAAAATCGCAACCGATCCCTTTGTTGGCGCATTGACCTTTATCCGTGTTTATTCGGGTGTGCTGAATTCTGGTGATTTTGTTTATAACGCCGTTAAAGGCAAGCGTGAGCGCGTTGGGCGCATGGTGCAAATGCACTCAAATGAGCGCAAAGAGATTAAAGAGGTGCGGGCGGGTGATATTGCCGCCGCCATTGGCCTAAAATTGGCGACCACTGGCGACACCTTGTGCGATGAAAAGCAAATCATCACCCTTGAGCGGATGGACTTTCCGGAGCCAGTCATTCATGTCGCGGTTGAGCCTCGGAGTCAGGCAGATCAGGAGAAAATGGGGGTCGCTCTGAGCAAGCTTGCAGCGGAAGATCCATCATTTCGCGTCCGCACGGATGAGGATTCTGGTCAGATTATTATTGGCGGCATGGGCGAGCTGCATCTGGATATTATTGTTGATCGGATGCGTCGTGAATTTGCGGTCGAGGCGAACATCGGCAAGCCCCAGGTCGCGTACCGAGAAACGATTCGCAAAGCGGTTGAGTCTGAAGGCAAGTTTGTCAGGCAGACGGGTGGGCGAGGCCAGTATGGCCATGTTTGGTTGAAGCTCGAGCCGATTGAGGGCCCGGAGTTCGAATTTGTTGATAATATTGTTGGTGGTGTTGTGCCGAGAGAATTTATTAGCGCCGTGGCAAAAGGGGCAGAAGAGCAGATGGGTAACGGGGTCTTGGCCGGTTATCCACTTCAAGGTGTTCGCGCCACGCTATATGATGGCTCTTATCACGATGTTGACTCCAGTGAGGTGGCTTTTAAAGTGGCGGCTTCTATGGCCGTTAAGTCCGGCGCGCTGGAGGCGGACCCGGTATTGCTTGAGCCTGTGATGAAAGTTGAAGTTGTGACGCCGGAGGAGCATTACGGCGATATTATCGGCGACCTAAATCGTAGGCGGGGTGTCGTTCTGGGTATGGAGGATGTGCCATCAGGGAAATCCGTTCGAGCAGAAGTGCCTATGTCAGAAATGTTCGGTTACGCGACAGATATGAGATCTGCGACGCAAGGTCGAGCCACCTTCTCAATGGAGTTTGAGAAGTATAAAGAAGTGCCAAGCAATGTTGCCGAGGCGATAATCAGTAAGGCGCGTTAATTTAATCCTACAATAATCTCGATTGAGGTGAGCAATGTCCAAAGAAAAGTTTGAGCGTACGAAACCCCACTTAAATGTTGGGACCAT
>JAFMIA010000157.1 GCA_017854255.1 Pseudomonadales bacterium | reverse complement strand
AAAACAGGAGGCCTGATGGCGATTTCTTTTCTACCCGTTTCTGATCACCGATTTAAAAAGTCGCCGTTTTTTGCCTGCAATGATCGGCCCGAAACCCGCTATGGTATCTACAACGAGCGGCTGTATCCGATCAGTTCAAACTACGACGAGGTTGCGCACTACCAGCATTTGAAAACCTTCGCTTGTCTTTACGATGTCCCTGAAACGCCGCTTAGAATCACTGGCAAAGATGCAGCCGCATTTTTGCAGAAACTATTTACCCGCAATGTTAAAAAACTAAAAGTCGGCAGAGCCGTTTATGCACTCGCGTGCAACCATCAGGGCGGCGTTCTGATGGACGGCGTATTGATGCGCCCGAACGACCAGGAGTTCCTCTATGTCCAGGGCAACGGCGATTTTCTAAATTGGGCCAATGCGAATCTGGGTGACTTAGACGCATCGATTAGCGACTTCAATTCTTGGGTATTACAAGTACAAGGCCCAACGGCCCTGGATTTAATGACGGCTGTAACGGGCATCGATCACAACGCGTTTTCCTACTACGCGGTGACTGAGGCGGAGATCAATGGTCTTGCCTGCTATATATCACGGTCTGGCTGGACGGGCGAAAGAGGATTCGAGATTTATTCCAAGGACGATGATTTTAATGGCGAAGCCCTCTGGCAGTATCTGCTTTGCGAAGGCGCCCCGTTTCAATTAATGGCATCCGATGTGACCTCAATGCACATTCGGCGACTGGAGGCCGGCATCCTAGACTACGGCACCGATATCGATCAAAGCTTAAACCCCTTCGAATTGGGCCTCGGCCAGTTCGTCGACTTAAGCAAGGATGACTTCATTGGCCGAAGGGCTTTGCTTGAAACCGATCGACGAGCAACCAGGGTAATGGGACTTCGGTCGCACGAGGTCAAACCCATCAGGGGCGACTGCCTGATGAACGAAGCCGGCGACTCGCTCGGCGCTATTACGGCGGGCGCTTGGTCTCCCAGTTTGGATTGTGGTATCGGTATCATCCGGCTAGACCGCCCAATAGATCCTGATGTCGCACTACGCTTGAGAACGGAAACCGGTGATTTTCAAGCTGAACTCTGTCCGCTCCCTTTTTACGACCCCCAAAAACGCATCCCGAGATTGTAATCATGTTTACTGAATCTGAATTCTTGTTTACCGCCGAGACAACGCCAAACCTTTCGACGGACCTTGCGCGATCCGCTGGCAAAATAGATCCGCTTGTGGGACTCGCTGACGCCATTAACATTACGGATTCGCCAAACTGTCAGACCAAGCTGTCGAGCTTGCTGGTCGCCGCAGAGGTCAAGCGAAAAGGCCTCGATGTCATCCTGCAATTGACCGGTCGAGATCGAAACCGGATTGCAATTGAATCAGAACTTTTGGGCGCCCTCTCAATTGATGTGAACAAAGTGCTGTGTTTAACGGGGGACCAGCCCGCGCCCGATGGACCAAAGGCGGTTAACGAATATAACGGCACAGGATTAATCCAACTCGCGACCCACCTTAGCCAAGGCACCATTTCTGATGGCAGCGCCATCGACAACGCTAAGACTCTGTATCCCGGTGCGGCAGACGACCTTTATCAACACCAAAGAAATCCCGAGGCCATCACCGCGCTCATGGCCAAAATAGCGCTTGGCGCACGCTTTGTCCAAACCCAGTATTGCTTCGATATCGACGTGATCCGAGACTACTCCGATTTATTACTTCGTCATCAAAAACCAGACGATTTAAAAGTTCTCATCGGACTAGGCCCCTTAAAATCTGCGAAGCAGGCCGACTGGATGCGAAAAAACTTATGGGGCGTCAACATCTCTGATGCGATTGTCGAGCGATTGGAAAACAGCGCAAAACCCGCTCAAACCGGGATCGAAATCTGTCAGGAACTGATTACCCAAATCATGACGCTCCCCGGGATCGATGGCGTGCACTTAATGGGCCCAGAATGCGAGCGCGCCGCGGCGAAGATTATTTCAGCTTTTCGGTAATCCCTTGATCTCGCCCACACGTTTCAATCACAGAAGGTCACGACTGAGTTAAGCCGCATAAAACCCAGGCATCCATGGCTTTGGGTCGAACAATCTTGCCGCATTCTCAGGTGGGCGCTGATCTGCTAATACTGCCTCAGCGGCAACCTTAAGGCCCGTGCCCAAACGAACTCCTTAACCTTTCAACCTTCAATTTGAAAACGCTGGGACTGCCGCACAAGTGGATACGTCACCGGCGTGGTTAACAAATTGACCAATATCGGATGCGCCAACAGGCCACAAACGGACGCTTGATCATCATCGGGTAGATCTTGGAAAAAACGCCGACTGCGCTGGGCGAGCCACTCGGCATAAACCTGGATTGGGTGCTCAAAAACCGCATCATCAACTTGAACTGAAAACCGATCGAGCACCGGTTGGTCATTTTCTGAAAGCTGCTCAGCCATTGCTGCCACCCCCAGTTTTGCCACGGCCTGATTCCAGCCACGGGCGCCCAATAAGAAATTCTCGGCATACGCATCGGCTAAATGCCGCAGCAGATTCAGCGCGGTCTCTGGAATCAGGTCATCAGGGGCTAAACAAATGTCGGTCGAGTAGAACTCCGGTGATTGAATCTCTGGCAGCAGCATCTGCTCGACCCAACGCACCGTTCGAGGTGCATGATTTTGCATCATCCGAAGGCCTGCCGGATCTCGTCCTAAGTGCGCATGGAGCGCCCCCATAATCGAATAATCCGCTTGGGTTGGCTGGCCGCCTAAAAAGTATGGGTGCCGCAAAAAATGTGCTTCAAGCAGCATCAGCAGGGCACGATATTCATCATCTAACGCCGCTCTGACCGACTCAGTTGACGGCGGCAACCCGTAACTGGTCATTCGACCCGAAATCAACGCGCCATATTTCAATAGATCGGCGTCCGAGCCTTGCGGCCGAAACGAACGCCCAAAATCTAACGTGATAAAGGGCT
>JAFMIA010000156.1 GCA_017854255.1 Pseudomonadales bacterium | reverse complement strand
TGAAAGGCGTTCAGACCAACCGGCGCGCCGCCTGCCTCTGCCATCGCATCGAGCAGCACAGTCCATAGAAATTCGATCGATGTGATATCGACCAGCAAGTAGTAATTGGGCACCAAGGACTGGTCACACCGAATGACAATCACGCTTAATTCATTCAATAAGGTTTGCGCAATCTGAAAATTGGTAAACCGGTGGGGCCTAAGATCAACTGAAATAAGCGCTGCCAGCGTCCGCCAAGCCCCCTGCCCCGTCACGGCCAAACAGCCATGACTGTCTTGGCGCGGCACCTGATAGCAATCCGGCGCCTCGTCCAACGACCCTGCATTGCAAAGCGTTGTGATCATCGCTGAGGCCGCAGGCGTCGTATCCAACAACAAATACTCATCAAAGGACAGCTGACTCACAAGCAGTCCGTTATCCTGCTGCTCGGCACGGTTCGGCAAACCCGGTAAGGCCAACGAAGACTGCTGCAGGAAGTGGCCGGCCCCCGCGCCCTTGAACCCCGCACGCGGCATTAAACACAGATCCACCAGCCCAAGGTGGACCGCTTGCGCGGTATCGGTTGCCAGATCACCATAATCCGCTGGCAACAGGCCGAGTGCATATTCAGCAAGGCGCGCCTTAAGGCTTAGGTGTTGACGATGCAGGGGGCTTTGTCGCGCCAAATCTGTCGTGGTCATGATTCAGGGTCCTGGCGATGGGATTCCGGGTCATAAAATGGGGTCGGCACAATCTCCGCAGTGACGTGGTGCCCGCCATCGACCTTTATGGTGATCCGGCACCCCGGCTTGGCCAATGCAACCGGCACATAGGCCAGCCCGATGATGGCATTGAGGGTTTGCGACGTCATGCAAGACGTCACCCGTCCAATCATTTGGTTGCCGTCCAATACCAAATGGCTTTCCAGCGGTTGGGGCCTATTGAGATCTTTAATCATAAAGCCCGCCAAGACTCGCGTTAATGGGCGCTGCTCGAGTTCTTGGAGTGTTCGATGTCCGACAAAATAGGGCTTCTTACGCGATAGCGCCCAGTCCATCTGAATTTCAAACGGATTCGACATGGCATCGGTATCTTGCCCCACAATAATGTGCGCCTTTTCCAGCCTCAGCCCGCGCTGTGCTTCGACCCCAAAGGGCTGGATCCCGCTCGCTTCGCCTGCCGCCATGAGCAGGTCCCACAACGCCTCCCCGTACTGCTGGGGTGCGTGGATTTCGAATCCCAGCTCGCCCACAAACCCAACACGGATGAGTCGAACCGGCACCCCGGCAAGCGTCGCAGTGCGGACCCCCATATAAGGAAACGCCTCGGCCGATAGGTCCACGTTTTCCGCAACCCGGGCTAAAACAGCGCGCGCCTTGGGCCCCGCAATATTGATTGCACAATAGGCGCTGGTCACATTGGCAATATCCACCTTCAGCCGCCACTGCGCGTTCCACTTCAGCATATTGCGGTACACCGAATCGACGCCGCCGGTGGTGGCCGTGACATAAAAATGCGTTTCATGCAGTCGGCAGGCCACACCATCATCTACCACAACGCCCGCCTCATTGATGAGCAAGGCATACCGCGCCTTGCCGACGGGCTGCTTTTTAAAGCCGCCCGTATAAACTCGATTCAAAAATTCGCCCGCATCTGTCCCGCGCACTTCAATACCGCCAAGCGTCGAGACATCGATCATCCCCACGCCGCGCCGAACCTGATTGATCTCGGCCTGAATGCGCGCGTTCTTTTCAACTGCCGGACCATAGAACGCCGGACGAAACCACGCCCCAGCTTGCATCATCTGTGCGCCCAATTCGATATGACGGTGGTGCATCGCGGTATGACGCGTCAGGAAAAAGCCGCGGCCCGCGGTGTGAGCCAACTGCTCGGCCGCAAACGGCGGTCGGGCCGTGGTCACCCCGGTTTCGGCAACCGTCTTACCGGTTGCATCGGCAACGAGTCGGGCAACGGTTAGTGCCGAGTGACGGCCCTGCGAGGGCCCCATGCCGGCGGTTGAATAGCGCTTAACCAATTGAATGTGCTCATAGCCTTCCCGCGTCGCGTTCAAGATATCGTTAATCTGCAAATCTTCATCGAAATCGACAAATTCTTTACCCGAGGCATGTGCAAAGATCGGCCAGACATAATTGAGACCTTCCCCAGTTTCTGGCACTGGCTCGCCGCCTTCCGCCATCAGGCCCAACGCCTGCAGGGCATCTTTGCCAGCCCGGATCCCGTCCGCCTGGGTCGGCCCCTCATGCCAGACCCCATTAACAGAGCCCGCCAGCCAACAGTCATCGGGCAATCCCGCGATGGAGAAGGCTGCAAGCGCATCGTCGTACAGCAATCGCCCACCGGCTTGGCACGCAAGCTGGTACGTCGGCACATAGCCACCCGCCATGGCGACAAAATCACAGGTCAGTCGCGTGACCCGATCGCGTGCCACTTGCCCAGCTTGCAGTGGGCCAACATCAAGACCCGCCACGTGGTTTTGATCAACCGACGCAATCGCTTGATCCACGCCGTGCTCAAACCAAATTGGAATGCCTGCTGATTGGACCTGATCGATCAGAGCATGGCCGTCATCTGGCCTCGCTCGAAAATCAATGAGACCGGAAACGCTCACCCCCGCGCGCGCCAACATCAGCGCCGCCCGATAGCCCTCCCAACTGCCACAGACCACAACCCCCTGTCGGCCCGGCTGGACGCCGTAGAGTCGAACTAACCGCATTGCTGCGCTGCTCATCATGATGCCGGGCAAATCGTTGTTGCGAAAAACCACCGGCTGCTCCAGGGAGCCGGTGGCAAAAATCACCTGACGGGCACGGACTTTGAACAGGTGCTCACCCTGCACCACCGGAATCCAGTTATCGGCGTACCAGCCGTTGCAAATCGCGCCAGTTAGCGTTTCAAGGTTTTCAAATTGTTCAACGCGCTCAATTAAGGCGGCGCGCGTCAAACCATCGGCAGACCCAGTCGCATCGGCATCGGCATCGG
>JAFMIA010000155.1 GCA_017854255.1 Pseudomonadales bacterium | reverse complement strand
CATCAGAATCCCAGTACCCGGGATGACCCACTTATTGCCAAAGCTGCTGTTCAAAGTGGTGGTCAGCGCCACCATCATGCCGTCGCCATCAATCACCGAATAATGAGTGGTTTGCTCGCTTTCCTGCCAAACCCCATGGCGGATTGCACTGCTTAGGCTCGCCTTATTAGGGGTATAGCTTTCCATGCGGGCCTTGGCGTAACGCGGGTCAATCAGTTTTTGAATGGGCACGGGATAGAAATCGGAATCTCCTAAATGCTCCGTACGGTCGGCATAGGCGCGGCGCTCGACCTCGGTCATCAAGTGAATCAGGTCAGCCGAACCCGGCTGCAACTGCCCAACGGGGTAAGCCGACAGCATGTTCAGCATCTGGGTTAACAAAATACCCCCGGAGGATGGCGGCGCCATGCTGTAGACATCAAAGCCGCGATAGCGGCCATGAATCGGGTCCCGCCACACCGATTCGTAGGCATCGAGATCCGTTTGCCGAATGAGGCCGCCTTGCTGGGCCATCTCATGGGTAATCGCTTTGGCGACCCAGCCGCTATAAAACCCCGCCCGGCCCTCGTCCGAGATCGCTTGCAGGGTTTTGGCGAGATCCGGTTGCGGCCAGGTGTCACCGGCTTTGTATGCCTTGCCGCCGGCGCTAAACTTTTCAAGTGACGCAGGCCGATGGCGAAGTTCTGGCAGCAGTTCTTGGATGCGACCCGCTAGGGTTTCCGATAACGCAAAGCCGTTGCGCGCAAGCGCTATGGCTGGCGCTAGCACGGTTTCCCGAGAGAGCTTGCCAAAGCGCTCGTGCAATACCAGCAACCCATCCACCGAACCCGGCGTGCCGGACGCAAGATGGCTTTCAAGCGACAAAGTCGAATCCAGCCGACCTGCTGCGTCTAAGAACATATCTTGGGTCGCGCCAAACGGCGCGCGTTCGCGATGATCGAGCGTAACCACGGCGCCATCCGGCGCCCGCACCACCGCAAAGCCGCCGCCGCCCAAATTACCCGCCTCAGGATAGGTCACCGCCAGGGCAAAACCGACTGCTACCGCCGCATCTACCGCGTTGCCGCCTGCCTTGAGGATCTGGGCGCCTACAGCGCTCGCCTCAGGCGATGAGGTTGCCACCATACCTTGACGCCCGACAGCCCGGGTTTCAGCTGAGGCTGCCATAACAACGCCCCAGGACAGGACGGCCGCGATCAAGGCCAAATGGCGGAACTGAGTCACCGTTTGAACCCTAAATGGCGTGACAACACCGCGCGTCATATTTGCTTGCTCCGGCCTGCCCAGTAGGGCTCCCGTACGACCCGGCGCTGAATCTTGCCCGATGGCAATCGGGGTAAATCCTCAACAAAATCGATGGATTTCGGCGATTTAAACCCAGGCAGAAAACCGCGACAAAAGGTGATGAGATCTTCCGCCACGGCATCGCTTGCGGCAATCTCGGGTTTGAGTTGCACCACCGACTTCACTTCTTCCCCCCACTCCTCATTGGGAATACCCACGGTGCACACATCGGCCACCGCTGGATGCTTCAGCAACACATCATCGGTCTCTTGGGGGTAGATGTTCACCCCACCCGAGATAATGGTTTCGGCGCTGCGCCCGGTTAAAAACAGATAGCCATCTTCATCAAAGTAGCCCATGTCGCCCAGGGTAAAATAGTCCCCGCGATAACTGCCCTGGGTCTTCGCTTCATCCTTGTAGTACACAAACCGAACCGCGGGCGCTTTGAAATAAATCGTGCCGACCTCCCCAGTCGGCACCGCCTCCCCTTCATCATTCAGGATGCGGTTATCAGCGCCCTCCGGCGCGCGCCCAACGGTGCCGGGTTTGGTCAGCCATTCTTCGGCATCCACAAAGAACCCGCCGCCGCCTTCTGTTGCCGCGTAGTATTCAAAGAGGACGGGGCCCAAGTAATCCATCATCTGCTGCTTCACATGCACCGGGCAAGGCGCCGCGCCATGCAGTACATAGCGCAGGCTGCTGGTGTCGTATTGGGCGCGCACCGCCTCTGGTAGCGCCAGCACCCGATGGAACATGGTCGCCACCATATGGGTATGCGTGATCTGATATTCCTGGACAAGGCGTAGGGTTTCTTCGGGGTCCCACTTGTCCATGAGCACCGTGCCGACACCCAGGTTGATCGGCGTAATGATGTTAAAGGCTAAGGGCGCCGCGTGATACGCCGGACCGGTGCACAACGCGCGATCGGTTTCAGGATTCCAAGCCGCCGCCACACTGGCGCGGGTCACGGTGTCGGCGTTGGCGCGATCGCCCGCCGCCACAACCGCCGGCGGCGTTCTTGGTCGAAACACGCCCTTGGGCCGGCCGGTGGTGCCTGAGGTGTACAGCATCTGCGCGCCGATTTCGGGATCTATAAGGTTCTCGGCATCCACTCCAGCCAGTTCATCATCATAGTCTGCAAAGCCTTCGATAGACCCGCCCACGGCCAGCGCGATATGCAACTGACCAGCATGATCCTGAAGCGCCAATTGCGCAGGTTCCGCGCAACGCACATCGGCGATAAAGGCTTTCGCCTCACAATTGCCCACAATGTACGACGCATTGTCGCCGGTTAAATGCCAGTTAATGGGCGTGACCCGAAAGCCGCCGCGCTGGCAGGCAAACAACACTTCTAAAAACTCCGGCCGGTTCACCAGCAGCATGGCCACCGAATCATCTGTACCCAAACCAGCTTCCCGAAGCCGGCGCACCACCTGGTTGGCGCGCGCGTTTAATTCCGAAAAACTGCGGTCCCCAAATTGCGAGGCCACCGCCAATCGGTCCGGCGCTTGCTGGGCGTGATAGGCCAAGGTCATGCCGCATGAGGCCGCGGCCTCAAGACTGTTTAGATATTCCATACTTCCCCCTGTTGATTGGTGCTTTGATAGCATATTGGGGTTTGGGAAGACAATGTTTCAGTGCGCGCATAGCGCTAAAACACATCACAACGCTTAGCAAAAAAAGCGATCTGAAGCGGGGTCTAGGA
>JAFMIA010000066.1 GCA_017854255.1 Pseudomonadales bacterium | reverse complement strand
AATTCGGATGGCTTCATAGGCTAGACCCAGGTCCAAGCCCGCCGCTTTCGAAACCGTAAGCGCCTCGCACAACGACACGAGGTTGGCCGTGGCAAGGTAATTGGTCACCACCTTGATGGTTGAGGCCGAACCCAAGGCCCCGACATGCAGAATCTCGCGTCCCAGGAGCGTCAGAATGGGCAAAATCGCCTCAAAGGTGTTGCGCTCACAACCGGCTAGAATCGCAATATTGCCCGTTGCGGCGCGGTGACACCCCCCGGACACCGGGCAATCCGCGGCTTGCGCCCCCAGCGCCTCAACCAAGACCGCCAGCCGGCGCACTTCTGCCTCATCCGTCGTACTCATCTCGATCCAGATTTTGCCCGCGGACAACCCCTGCAGAACCCCGTTTTCCGCCTCCATCACGGTTGCGCTGGCTTTGGGGGACGGCAAACAGGTAATGACCACATCCACTTGCCGGGCCATGTCGGCGGGGCTGTCGGCCCAAGCCGCGCCTTGAGCCAAAAACGGTGCGGCCTGCGCGGGCTCGATATCGTGTACCCAAAGATCAACCTCGTTGCGTTGCAGGGTGCCTGCAAGTTTTGCCCCCACGTTCCCCAGTCCTATAAAGCCAACTTTGGTCATATTGCCCTCGTTATCGTTTGGTTAAATTGAATCCTGTTTTAATCGACTGCTGCGCCACCTTTGTTGAAACCCATCCGATCTGATCGGTGTTGAAACCCATCCGATCTGATCGGTGTTGAAGCCCATCCGATCTGATCAGTGTTGAAACCCATCCGATCTGATATCCCCTTGATCTGGGCCCCAGCGCATTCTCCTCAACTTTTGCCCGACTCACAATCCTCAGAATCTGAAATCAAGCCTTCGCGAGCATTACCCTTTACCGCGCCTGGAGATCTTGCCATGAGCGTCTCCCGCCTCACCCACCACGCACGCAATCAGCGCGCCAAGGCAGTTGCCAATATCCTGCGCCCTGTAGCAGTCCGCTTAGGCTATTATCTAAACAGCCCGACTGCTGACCCCAATCAGCATCGAAACCCAACACCCCTTAGGAGCCTTAGGAGCCTTATGAAAACCGTCAGCTTCTCCGCAATGATCGATGGCACCCAAGCCGACTACCAATTACTGCAAGGCCTTGAGGCCGAACACGTGGCGGGCTTACCAGCGCGTATTCTCAAAGCCCTGGAGGGCCTTGCCCACTCGCTAGACGGCTACAAAATCGACCGTCTTCAGCATTCCCTGCAAACCGCAAGTCGCGCCGAGGCCGATGGCATGGACATTGAGTGGATTGTTGCCGCATTGATCCACGATTTGGGGGATGATCTCGCGCCGATGAATCATTCCCAGGTTGCGGCCGCCATCATCCGCCCTTATGTTCGGGCAGAGGTGACTTGGGTGGTCGAGATGCACGGCCTGTTTCAGCGGGTCTATTTCGCGCACCATCTTGGCGAAGATCCGAACGGGCGGGATCTCTATCGGGACCATCCTTTTTATGAAGCCTGCGTGCGGTTTTGCGCGGCTTGGGACCAAGCCGCCTTTGATCCCGGTTATGAGACACCACCGCTTGCACACTTCGCGCCGATGGTGCGGGAAATCTTCTCAAGAAAGCCCTTTGACCCCTCGATCGTCAATCCAAACTCATCCGACCCGGCGCAAGATCCCGCTTTGAGGTAGCCTTACCGCTAACGATTGGCGCGCCTTGTAACCTGCTCGGGTGACGCCATCACCGCGCTCACAACACGGACGCAAGCAGCGCTTGGGTATAAGCATGCTGAGGGTTTTTAAAAACCTCGGCGCACAACCCCGCTTCACGCACTTCGCCGCCTTCCAGCACCAGCACCGAGTCGCATAAGGTTTCAACCACCGCCAAATCATGGGACACAAACAGCAGTGACACGCCGCTGTCAGCCCTTAAATCCAGCAGCAATTTTAAAATGGCCGCCTGAACCGAGACATCGAGGGCCGATGTGATTTCATCACACAGAATCAGCTCCGGCTTCGCCGCAAGCGCTCGCGCGATCGCCACCCGCTGCTTTTCGCCGCCCGAGAGCTGTCCCGGGAACCGGCCTTTATAGCTTTCGGGTAGATTCACCCGCTGTAATAAGGCATCAACCGCTTGATCCATCACCCCGGTCGCCAAATCGAAATACAGTTCAAGGGGGCGGCGCAGAATCTCGCCGATGGTTTTGCGAGGATTGAGCGAGGCATCCGGATTCTGAAACACCAGCTGCACCTTGCGCAGACTCCCCCGCGGCCGGGACTCAACTGGCCCGGTAAGGTCATCCGTTCCAGACAAGGTAATCCGACCCGACAACGACCCTTGTAATCCCGCAATGGTTTTTAAGATGGTGCTCTTGCCGCTGCCGGACTCGCCCACCAAACCCACAATTTCGCCCTTTTGAATCCCGAAGCTGACCGCCCGAACAATGGCGGGCGGTTGCTGTCCCCTCAAGCTTTGCAGCCAGGTTGGCGCCTGGTAGCGAATGCTGAGATCCGCAACCGATAAAAGTTCGCGGTCGCCAAGGTTGGCGGCCAACAGCTTCTGCGCAGGCCGAATGAACTCGCCCGCCATCGCCGCCGTCACCTCATGGCATTTCACCCAACGGTCCGCAATGGGCTGCGCCAGGGGCGCTGTTGCTCGGCACTGATCCGTCGCCAGCGGACACCGACCGGCATAGCCGCAGCCAACGTTTGATCCGCGATGCACGGGCTGTAACATCTCGCCGGCGATCGGGTGGGGCAATGTTTGCTGGTTTAACCTTGGAATACTGGCTAAAAGCCCCTGGGTGTAGGGATGCACGGGCTGGGTCAAAAGGTCTGCTCGAGGCCCCATTTCAACAATCTCACCGGCGTACATAATCGCAATCTGATTGCAGACCTGACTAATGACTTGAATATCATGGCTGACATAAACCATCGCGGTGTTCAGGTCTTGGCAGATCTCCTGCAATAACGCCAGCACCCCGACTTGCGTCGTCACATCAAGGCCGGTGGTCGGCTCGTCCAACAGCAACAAATCCGGCTCCCCCGCCAAGGCCATCGCAATGGCCACGCGCTGCTGCTGCCCGCCAGAAAGCTCATGCGGGTAACGGTTGAGCATTTGTTCAGGGTCTGGCAGCTTCACCCGCTCAAACAAGGCGAGGCAACGCGCCTGCCAAGCACCAGGGGCAAGATCAGAATGCAGCCGAAGCACTTCGACCATCTGGGCTTTGATCCGCAAGGTTGGCGTTAAGGCCTGACCCGCATTTTGCGGGATCAAGGCCATACCGCCGCCCCGCAAAGCTTGCAGCTGCTGCGGGGAAACCAAACCTGGGTCTTGCCCATCATAAGCGATGCCGCCCCTTAACCGCCCGAGCCCCTGCTTGTAGTACCCCATCATGGCCAGCAGGAGCGAGCTTTTACCGCAGCCGCTCTCACCCACCAAGCCCAAGGTCTCGCCCGCAGCAAGGGTCAAGTTAACATCCCGAACAATGAAGACGGGTTGATCATTCAGCCCGGTAAAGCCAATCGAGAGATTTTCAATCGAGAGTAACGGCGCGGTCATACCAGCGCCCTCGTCGTTTTATCGACGCCAAGCGATTTAGCCAGGGCGTCCGCAGTCAGGTTGATCCCAATAATCAAGGAACTCAGTGCAATCATCGGCATCAAAACAGGCCAAGGTGCCAGCGCGAGGTAAATTCGCGAGTTCGCAATCATCAGGCCCCAATCTGGCGTTGGCGGCGTGACCCCAAAGCCCAAAAAAGACAAAGCACTGAACGCCAGCAGCATCCACGACCAGCGCATCGCACTCTCAACCATCAATACATCTCGCACGTTCGGCAGGATTTCAGTCATCATAATGCTGAGGGGGCGCTCGCCTCGGGCCTTGGCCGCGAGCACATAGTCTTTCACCACCACTTCAAGGGTTGCGGCCCGCGCCATGCGCACCACACCAATGCCATAGAAGAACCCCAGAGTTAAGATCATAACCATCGGCGCATTACCAAAGCTTGCGATCACCAGCAGTAAAAAGATCATCCAAGGAATGGCCAGAAAGATATCCACCGAGCGCATGATGAGTTCATCGATTCGCCCCCCAAGGTAGCCGGCGAGCACGCCGAAGAAGCTGCCCCAAACCACGGCCAAGCCGGTGCCAAAAATCGTCACCAGCAACGCCTCGCGGCCGCCAAGCAGGGTCCGAGTCAACACGTCCCGACCCAGCGTATCGAGCCCTGCCCAGTGCGCAAGTGATGGCCCGGCATGGTCAATCACCGCGGTTTGAGCATCAAATTCATAGGGCACAAGCCAAGGCGCAACCAATGCGAGCAGCAAATGAAACCCCACCAACACCACCCCAATTTTGCCGGATCGCGTGGCCGTGACGCCCTTTAATATCGTGACGGCCGAACTCATAACCCCGCCCCGCGCGTTCGAAGTTTCGGATTCAGCACGAGCGCTAACAAATCCGCAATCAAATTTAAGGCGACATACAGGCTTGCCATCAGCAGCGCAATGGCTTGCACCAACGGAAAGTCCCGATCTGAAATCGCATTCACCGATAATCGGCCAATTCCCGGATAATTAAAGACCACCTCAACCACCAGCACCCCGCCCATGAGCCAAGCAATATTGAGCGCTATCAAATTAATGGTGGGCAGCAAGGCATTCGGCAGCGCATGCATCACCACCTGGCGCACGCGCGAGACGCCTTTAAGTTGACTCATCATCACGAAATCAGAAGCCAGCACATCAATCATACTGGTGCGGACCATCCGCATAATGTGCGCGACCATCACAAGCGTCAGCGTCATAACAGGCAGCACAATTTTGGATAACACCTCTAATATTGGCGCATCGGCCCGCATGATCACAATGCCCGGCAGCCAACCCAGCCAAACACTGAAAAAGGAAATGAGCAGCGTGCCGGTAATGAATTCCGGAACCGTCATACAAAAAATCGCGATAAACGAGATCCAAAGGTCAGCCCGTCGATCGCGATACAACGCCGCCAGCGCCCCTAAGACAATGGCCAGTGGAATCCCGACCAGGGCTGCGGTTAACCCTAAGATCACCGTATTGCGAAACCGAGGGCCGATGATTTCCTCAAGCGGTTTACTGCGCTTAATGCTCTTGCCCAAATCACCCGAGGCCAGCCCGAGGGCCCAATCGCTATAGCGCGCGTAGGCTGGCGCGTTTAAATTGTGCTCAGCCCGACAATTCTCTAATCGTTTGCCCTGGGCCATCTGCCCTAAAAACGCTTGGCAGGCGTCCCCCGGCAACAGTTCGATGGCGCTAAAAACGACCATCGAAACCACCCAAAGGGTCACGACGGCAAAGATTAAGCGTCGAGCGATGAGCCTCAGCATGCGAGCGCGCTCGCTTGAACCCGGTTTTGATCAAACCTCATGAACGGGCCGCCAGCGCTTGGCTTAAGGCGCCAATATCCTCCGGAGTAATGCCACAGCAGCCGCCGACAATGGTTGCGCCGCTGGCCACATAGCGCAGACACAACGCAACAAAGTACGCCGACGTAATGTCCTCGCGCTGCTCGCTGGTCAGTTCATTATCCAGGGTCCAGCCCTCGGGAACCGCTTTGTCCCGGTTGGCATATCCGCCCAACGGTTTATCGGTTAACCCCTTCAGCTCAATAATGCCCGCCTCAATAGCCTCTGGGCTGGTGCAATTTAATAAAAAGCCATCGACCTCCAGCGCGTCCAAGTGATGAAAGGCCTGGGTCAGGGTCTCCCCGCTACGCAATCCCGCCCCTGGGGTCTCTTTCAAGGTCCAAGAGACATAAACCGGTTTGCCGCCACCGAACGCTTTGGCTTGGCTTGCCGCAGTATGGGCTTCCACCGCAGAAGACATGGTCTCGCACAGAAACAGATCCACATTCGGCGCCAGCGCCTCCACCAGATTGCGGTAGATGGGTAAGGACGCCTCAACCGCCGGCACAAGGTCCGGCCGATAGCTTTCGGACAAAGGCGGCAAAGAACCCGCAACCTGGACCGATTCCCCACTGTCATCGGCCGCGCGCCGCGCCAGCGTCCCGCCCAGCGTGGTCAGCGCCTGGTACTCCTCCGCTCGACCCGCTTTGCCAAGATAACTCGGAATGGTTGAGTAGGTATTGGTAATGATCATGCGCGCGCCGGCGCGAATAAAATCCTGATGCACGGCCATCACAATATCGGGGCGGTCTAACAAAACGCTCGCAGACCAAAGGCCTTGTTTGGCCGCCGCATAACGCTTGCCAATTTCAACCCCCATCCCGCCATCCAAAACGATCACCGACATCTTCAACGTCTCCTGAAATCCCTTGACCCAATGGTTGCGCTCACGCCCGCCCGTCGCCTGCCTGCTGCCGACACGACAATGATCCTGCCAGAACCCTATTGACTCGTCCAAGCACAATGACCCAGCACCGTACCCGCTGCCTGAGCGTCCGCCTCGGACGCGACCATAGAATTTATATTATCTTTGCAAATCAGGATATTATCGCCATATCCTGCAATATCTAATAAGATTTGATCAAGGTGCCGATATTGCACATCATGGCCTTCGCCCGGATACGCTCGCAGCACCAAGGGTGCGGCCGGGAAGGCCCTTTTCCAAGCTTTGGGGCCCGCTTGATCCAGCACCGCATCGGCGCCACCTTGGTAAACAAACAAGGGCGCGCTGACTTCGTCATTGTTAATCATGCCCTCAGCGCAGTACAAACCGATTTCGTGATCCAGTGGCGCGGGATCCGCCTGCTGCCCACGCGCATTGTGCGCCCGAGCGGCCTCCTCAAACGCGGTGTCTTGAAAGCCCGATACCTGATGCATCGGCGAGTCTTTTGGAAACCCAAAAAAGGCCATGGGCTGGGACAACAAATCACGATACGCGCTGGCCGGTGAAGCAGCGCCGCACCGCGCGGGCTGCCCTAAAGCGGGCGACGTCGCCGCCATGTGGATTGATAGCACCCGGCTTGGGTTGCGCGAGGCAATCTTGGCAACATAAGGCCCCCCGCCAGAAATACCGAAGAGTGCGAATCGATCAATCCCCAGGTGCGTTAAGACCGCTTCGACTTCAGCGGAAAAATCAGCCATTCCCAGCTCGGGATCGAAGGCCGTTTGGCCATATCCGTTACGCTCGACGCTGATCATCCGAATATTGAGCCCAACGCGCATCGACCGTAAAAAATCCAAGAGCCGAATCACCCGCACAGACGTCCCTAACCCCCCAACAAAGACCACCGGCAAGCCAGAATCTGCACCATCATCGATAAAGTGCACCTGACGACCATTGGTCAAGGAGAGTTGCTGAACCGTTGGCCCCAAACTGTCGAAGGCTGTGGGCAGCCCATCTGGCAAGCCAGCAGAAAATGCTTGCCCTGGCCCCGCGAGCAGCCATAATCCCAACACAATTAATCCAGCTTTCATGGCTTTTTCTCACTAAAATGGTGTTCGACACGGTATCAAATGACTCTATCATGGTCGAGCCTCACAGAGCTTGGTATATTGTCCCCCATTCGAATCTAGGAGTCGTTCATGAATCGCGAAGTCATCATTTCTTGTGCCATCACCGGTGCTGGCGATACCGCCAGTCGACACCCTGACCTACCGATTACGCCGAAGCAAATCGCAACCGCTGCGATCGAGGCTGCCAAGGCTGGGGCTGCCATTGCCCACTGTCATGTTCGAGACCTTGAAACGGGTAACGGCACGCGCGATACCGAACTCTATCGAGAGGTCGTGGACCGCATTCGCTCGTCCGAGACCGACGTCATCATTAACTTAACCGGCGGCATGGGCGGCGACCTTTATATCGGCCCCGGCGAAAAGCCGCTCGCGTTTGGCAATGAAACCGACCTCGTGGGTCCCTTGGAGCGCCTGGCGCACATCGAGCAGATGCTGCCCGAGATCTGCACCCTCGACTGCGGCTCTTTAAACTTTGGGGAAGGCTCACTCATTTACGTCTCAACCCCGGACATGCTGCGCGCGGGCGCCAAACGCATTCAAGAACTCGGCGTCAAACCCGAGCTCGAAATCTTTGATACGGGTCAACTGTGGTTCGTTAACAAACTGATTGAAGAAGGTCTGATCGATAATCCTGCCCTCATTCAATTGTGCTTGGGCGTTGCTTGGGGCTCGCCTTGCGATACCGGCAGTATGAAAAATATGGTGGAGCACCTCCCTGCAGGCGCTAACTGGGCCAGTTTTGGCTTGGGCGCGGATCAAATGCCCATGGTTGCGCAAGCCGCCTTGTTGGGTGGTCATGTCCGGGTGGGCCTTGAAGACAACCTCTACCTTGAGCGCGGCGTTTTAGCTTCCAATGCGCAGCTGGTTGAAAAAGCCCGTCAGATCCTCGAACTCATGGGCGCCCGGACCCTCAGCCCCGCTGAGGCCCGCGTTAAACTCGCACTATGAAAACGATCGCAATCATCGGGACCGGCGTGATCGGCACAGGCTGGGCGGCACGCTTTTTAGCCAACGGCCATCGCGTCAAGGTCTGGGACCCCTCAATCGGATTTGAGGAGAAAATGCGCGCCAAGCTCACGAGTCTTTGGCCCACGCTTGCAAACCTTGGCCTTGCGCCCTCGGCGTCGATGGACAACCTTGCGTTTTCGGATTCCTTGGAAGCCGCCTGCGAGGGGGTTTTCCTCGTCCAAGAATCCGCTCCTGAAAACCTGGAACTCAAGCGCTCGCTGCACGCTCAAATCGATGCAGCGGCCGCACCCGAGACCATCATCGCATCGAGTTCATCCGGGCTCTTGCCGAGCGAGATTCAAAGCGCAACCCAGCACCCCGAGCGTATGCTGATTGGGCATCCTTTTAACCCCGTTTATTTACTCCCATTGGTTGAACTGGTGGGCGGTGAGCAGACCGCCCCGCAAACCATTGAGACGGCCAAGGCCTTTTATGCCAGCCTCGGCATGCAACCGCTGGTGGTTAGGAAGGAGATTGAAGGGTATTTGTCCGACCGCTTGCAAGAGGCGCTCTGGCGCGAAGCCCTGCATCTTGTGAACGACGATGTCGCAACGACCGCCGAACTCGATGCGGCCATCATCTACGGCCCCGGTTTACGCTGGGCGTTTATGGGGACCTGCCTCACCTTTCACTTGGCCGGCGGCGAATCCGGTATGCGCCATATGCTCGAGCAGTTCGGGCCCGCGCTCAAACTACCTTGGACCAAGCTGCAAGCCCCGGAACTGACCGATAGCCTGATCGACAAGATGGTCACGGGCACCGCCGAGCAAGCGGGCGCGCAAACCATTGAAGACCTTGAAACGCTGCGCGATCAGTGTTTAATCGACATCATGCAGGCCCTTAGCCGTTATCAGACCGGCGCTGGCGCCCTGATTCGTCCGCAAGCAGCAGCAACCGTTTCTGATGGCCCAACGCGCAATGATGGTCATCCGAGCTAACGCCCTAGGGCGCGCTGTCAATCCCCAGCCGCCGCGTTTGAAGGCGAGTGCTGCTTGGCCGAGAACAGCGGCCAGGCGCGGCATCGGGCAGGCGGGTGCGCCATCAACCTTTGCGCGATTAACCCCCGCTTGCCGGCGCCGTGGATAAGATGAACATTAACCTCATGCGCAATACCCCAACCATTGGCGCAACCCTTGCGCTCGATCTAGCCAGCGCACTGCGTGCTGGCGGCGCGGCAAAACACGACGCGATCGAGCAGGTTTACGCCGCCCTTATCGAACACCTTGTGGTCTTTATCGAGGATGTTGACCTTACGCCGGCCGAGCACATTGACTTTGCGTTACAGTTTGGGGCGCTGGATGTGCCGCACCCGGTGTACCAAACCCTGCAAGGCTGCCCAGAAATTGTCGAGCTTGAAAACGATGGGGATCGCCCGCCCGATACCAACGATTGGCATACCGATCTGACCTTCCGGCCAAATCCACCTTTCATGTCAATCCTCTATGCCAAACAGGTCCCCAAGACCGGCGGAGATACCCTCTGGGCGAACCTTTACGCGGTTTACGACGCCCTACCCGATCACATGAAGACGTTGCTGCAAGGAAAATCTGCGATCCACGATATCGGCACCTTTCGAAACGACTTTTTAGGACCCGAGATGAATGTTAAGGCGGTTAACCAAGCCCTACTCGACACGGGCTCGGCCGTGCACCCGGTCATCCAAACGCATCCTGTGACGGGCCGCACGTTTCTCTATGTGAACCCGTCTTTTACCCAACACATTGTCGGCCTCAAGAAGTCAGACAGTGACCGCCTGCTGCGATATTTGTATGATCATGCCAATCAACCCGAGTTTCAGGTGCGCTACCACTGGCGTCCCAATGCGCTCGCCTTGTGGGATAATCGGGTGACGCAACACTATGCCGTCGCCGACTACTTACCAGAATACCGAAAAATGCATCGCGTCACGGTGATCAACGACCGAAGGAGCCCCTGATGACCCCAGTTGTACCTGATTTTGATCACTACCCGATCCAGCATCTGCCGACCGCATTACAGATGACCGCGGAGGCGCTGGTGGTCACCTGGGATGACGGCGCCGAGAGCACCTATCCCCTTCTCTGGTTACGAGAATACAGTCTCGACCCCGTTACCTTTAATCATCAGACCCGCGAGCAAAACCTCGCGATCATCGACCTGCCCGATACCGTTTCGCTGTCATCGGCCAGCATTGCAGCGGACGGCATGATTCAGGTGACCTTTGAAACCGAGGGTTTAACCAGCAGCTACCATCCGGGCTGGCTGCGCACCCACTGCCCGCAGAATCCGACCCCGCAGTACACCTTGCCTGATCGGGTTCTTTGGACCGCAAAGGATGGGTCCGTTCCGCCCCGATTTGATGGCCGCAACATTGCCGATAACACGGTTTTTGAAGGCTGGCTTGGTGCCATGCGGGCCTATGGCGTGGGCTTGATCGAGCAACTTCCCGTCGCACCGGGCACCCTTGAAACGGTGATTGATCGCATTGGCCCCATCCGTGCCACGAACTTCGGCCGGCTCTATGATGTTGAAAACAAGGCGGATACCAACTCCAACGCTTACACCGCCCAACCCCTACGCGCGCATACGGATCTTGCAACCCGAGAGTATCAACCCGGGATCCAGTTCTTTTTCTGTATGGCGAATGCGGTAAGCCAAGGCGCCAGCATTTTATCCGACGGGTTTGCCATCGCCGAACGAATTCGACAAGACCACCCGGAGCAATATGCCTTTCTAACCGATCACCCCGTCATGTTCGTCAACAAAGACAAAGACTCCGAGTATCGCTATGAAGTGCCGATCTTTGAAACCGATTATCGAGGCAATCTAACGACCGTGCGGTTCACCTATTGGTTGCGAGCGCCGATGACCGGCGATATCACCACCATCAAACGCTTTCATGAGGCAACGTCCCTGTTGCATCATTACGCCGATCATCCCGACTTCCAAATCCGGTTCCGTCTGGCACCGGGCGATCTCGTGGGCTTCGATAATCGCCGGATATTCCATGGCCGCGATGGTTTTGACCCAAGCGAAGGCGCACGCTGGTTCCGCGGCTGCTATCTCGAGCGAGAGGAGATCGAATCCCGCCTGCGCGTGCTCGATCGCAACAAACGCCTGGCCGGGGTTTAGGGTCATGACCACCGCCTTAATTCCCCAGATCAATATCGCCCCGCTGTTTGCCGAAGACCGCCCGGCGCGCGCCGCAGTCGATGCCGCAATCTTTGCTGCCGCCCAAGAGATCGGGTTTTTAACCATTACCGGCATGCCGACCCCAAGCGCGATCGATCACACGGCCAAAGCGTCTCTTATTCGATTGTTCAGTCTGCCTGAGGCCAAGCAACGCCCATTGTGGAAAAATAATTTTGAGCCTGCTAACCCCAACCTCTATCGAGGCTGGTTTCCCCTGCACTCTGGGCCGACCCTCAGCCGGGAGGGTTATGAGATCGGGCCGGACATCGTGCGCGCGCTACCGGATCACAGCGATGACTTGCTCTATCAACCAACACCATTACCCGATGAAGCCGATCTTCCGGGTTTTAAAGCCGTGGCCAGTGCCTATTTTTTGGCGATGGAGTCGATTGGCCTTGTGCTGTTGGCCTCATTATCGAGAAGCCTTGGGATCCCCGAGACGATTTTTTCAAGCGTTTTCGAAGATGGCATCTCAACGTTGCGATTGCTGCGGTATCTTCCGCGCCATGACCTACCGATCTCCGATGCCCTTAAAGCCACCCGCGGCGAACATGTCGACTCCGGGCTGCTGACCCTTTTGGCGCCGGTCTCGGGCGGTCTAGGTCTGCAGGCTAAAAACAGTTTTGATGAATGGATTAATGTGCCAGCCGAAGAAGGCAGCTTGGCCGTCAATTTTGGCGGACTTTTGCAACGCTGGACCGGCGGTAAGATCAAAGCGACCGAGCATGGGGTGATGCCGGTGGATCGCGAGCGCTTTTCGATCCCCTTCTTTTTTGAGCCCCGACCCAATGCCCGAATCGAGCCGCTGCCGCTGCCCGGGATTGAATCCTTCGAACCCTTCTTGTTTGGGGATCATTTGTGGGCCACCACCACCCGGTTCGCCGAGAACTTTGGCCTGCTGCATTTGCGGCCGCACAAGGGCCCTTATCAGGATCCCCTTGCGCCCAATCCGAACGCGACTTTCCTATAGCGGGCATCCGCCATCGGTTTTTGAAGCGTTTTAACCCGCGCGCATCGAGGCGTTCCTGACCGCGCTGCTCGCTTTAGGGCCCATCAGGCACACCAAGGTGTGACCGCGACCACCCACATGCGCCTAGCCAGCCGCCGGACGCAAGTCCCAATCCAGCGCTTTTTAGGAAAAATTGCGCCCTGGTTTTTGACCGCTTATTTTAATCGCTTGGCCTCGCCAATCTACCCCCGCAAGCAGCGCCCGATTATACTAAGCGGCTAATCTCTGAATGAGCGTGCTTGTATGACCCAATCTGTACTCGTGACCGCTGGCGGCTCTGGTATTGGCCTTGCCATTGCCAAGGCCTTTTTACAAACCGGGGCCGACGTTCATTTGGTTGACCAAGACCAAGAAGCGCTCGCAAACGTCACCCAAGCCAATCCCGCATTTCAGGCAACCTGCATTGATGTCTCGGATGAACAGGCCGTAAACGAGACCATGGCGGCGCACCTGAGCCGCCTGGGCCGCCTTGACGTGCTGGTGAATTGTGCAGGCATCGCGGGGCCCACGGCCGGTATCGAAAACATCAGCCTTGCAGACTGGCGCCAGTGTCTGGCTGTGAACCTGGACGCGATGTTCTTGTTTTCACGCCGCGCAGTACCCATCATGAAAGATCAGAGCAGTGGCAATCTCATCAATATTGCGTCAACCGCAGGCTGGCATGGGTATCCCTTACGCACGCCTTATGCCGCGTCGAAATCCGCCGTGATCGGTCTCACGCGATCGCTTGCCATGGAGCTCGGCCCCTGGGGCATTCGAGCCAATGTGATTTGCCCCGGCAGTGTTGCCGGTGACCGCATGGATCGAGTGATCACCGCCGAGGCTCGGGAAAAAGGGGTCACCGAAGCCGTGATTCGCAGCCGCTATACCGAGTCGAACTCGCTCAAGACCTTTATCGATGCAGAAGACATTGCCGATATGGCCTGCTTTTTAGCATCAAGCCAAGCGCGCCGCGTAACCGGGCAAGTCCTGAATGTGGATGGCAATTTAGAAGCCTTCTAGGCCAACGACGCCTTGCGGGCTTTACCTGATTCTGTGCGCTGCGCGCCCTAAAAGGGGCATGGAGGCTCACCGTTCAACCTGCAGCCTCATTGAATCAAGCCAGAGACCCAACCTTCCCCTAAACCGCTGCGATCTATAAGCTAGCGCCTGCGGCGCCCGTGCCCGCATCCGATTTAATTGCACCTCGAACCTAGGACCGACTTTGACCAATAACGATATTCTGCGACGCATTCGCTATGCCTTTGATTTTAGCGATACCGAAATGATGGCCCTCTTTGCCGCGGCAGACCTTACCGTTACCCGAGAGGTGGTGTGCGACTGGCTCAAGCCCGAGGAAGACGAGGATCATCAAAGCTGTTCGGACGTTGAACTGGCCACTTTTTTAAACGGCCTCATTAACGAGCGTCGAGGCCGTCGTGAGGGGGCTCAGCCCGAGCCAGAAGCGCGCCTTACGAACAACATCATTCTTAAAAAACTGAAAATTGCCCTGGATTTACAAGCTGAGGATGTTTTGGCGCTGATGCAACTCGCCGATTTTCGGTTTAGCAAACATGAGTTAAGCGCGTTCTTTAGACGAGCAGATCATAAACACTACCGAAAATGCCAGGATCAGGTACTGCGTAACTTCCTGCAAGGCGTTCAGCACAACCTGCGCGGCACGATGGACTGAGCAAGAACGGATCCTTGCGCTTTAACCCCAGTATTTTAAGCAATGTACTTTTAAGCGTTGTACTTTTAAGCGTTGCAGGAAGAACCCAACAGCGACAGCGCCGCCCAACCCGCTGAATCGTCACGCACAAGCCCCTTACGCTAAACCGAGTAGGCCCTGAATCAAGTGGCCCTGAATCAAGTGACTCTGAATCAAGTAGCCCCTAACCCAAAGACGCCGGGTGCAAGACCCCAGAATGACGCACCAATGTCGCCCTCTGATTAAATCAACCGGCCGGTGCCTTCCCAGTAGGGATCGCGTAACTTGCGCTTATACAGTTTTCCAGTTTCATGCCGCGGCATGTCCACAACGAAATCAAAACTCTTCGGCGTTTTGTAGCCAGCCAAATGTTCCCGACAGAAAGCCGCAAGCGTCTCGGCCAAGGCCGGATCAACCGTTGCACCGGGCACCAACTCAACGGCTGCTTTGACTTCTTCCCCAAACTCCTCGTTGGGAATGCCGAAGACCGCAACATCCTGCACCAGGGCATGGGTTGCCAGCACCCCTTCGATTTCCGCAGGATAGATATTAACGCCGCCCGAGATAATCATGTCGATCTTGCGGTCACTCAAATACAGATACCCGTCTTCATCGAAATAACCGACATCGCCAAAGGTGAAGACCCCCGGCTTTAGGTGCACCGCTTCGGTTTTCTCGGGTTCGTTGTGGTATTCAAAATCTGAGCCCATCAGATTGCGCACATAAATATCACCGGACTCCCCCACCGGGCGCGCCGCGCCATTTTCATCAACGATCGTGATTTCAACCATCGCCGACTGTTTGCCAACGGTCCCGGGCCGCGCAAGCCACTCTTCAGCCGTCGCGGTGGTGACAATCGAGCCTTCCGTCGAGCCATAATATTCATTGATCACCGGGCCCCACCAATCGATCATCTGACGCTTCACCATAGGCGGACAGGGCGCGGCGCCATGCCACACGACTTGCAAGGAATCACCCTTGAAGCTTTGCTTAACCGCCGCATCCAGTTTCAAAAAGCGACTGAATTGCGTCGGGACTAAGTGCACATTGGTGATCTGGTGGGCATCGATTAAGGCCAGAGATTCTGCGGCATCAAAACGATGCCGGGTCACAATTTGACTGCCGGTCATCAAGACTAAGAACGAAAAAGCCCACTGGGCCGAATGATACAGCGGCCCGCAAACAAAGGTGCGCCCGGTATTGGGAATGCCAAGCATTTGCGCCATGCTGCCGCCCATGAGCTCCAGCATTTCAACCGGCATCACCGCTTTTGAGGCGCTTGAGCGAACCCCCTTTGGCCGGCCGGTCGTGCCGGACGTATAGAACATGGGTCCACCTAGGGTTTGGGCCTCGGGCTCATCAGACGGTTGCGCCGCCAAGAAGTGTTCGTAATCGATGAACCCATCAGCGGCTGTTTGCGCAGGCGTCATCCGGATTCCAATTCGCGTGAGGGGTTGACCATTACTGGCCTTTACGGCGCTCGTGACCTCATGAAACTGCCCTTCGGCAAACAGCATTTTACAGCCCGCATCATCCACCACGTACTGCAGTTCATCGGTCGTAAAATGCCAGTTCACCGGCACGTAGATCACGCCGCAATGGGCAGCCGCTGCCATGATTTCTAAGAACTCTCGGCAGTTGCCCGAGAAAACCGCAATGGTGTCACCCGACTCGATCCCTGCGCCCCGCAGCGCGGCAATGATCTGATTCACCCGCGTATTCAGATCCGTCCAAGTGGTGCTGCCGCGCTCATCCACCAAGGCCGCATCCGCGCCCGCCGTGGCCACTCTGTTTGCAATATATTGCGCCATTTCAAGGCTCCTCGATTGATCAATCTCTTAGCCCCTGAGCATATCATCCTTTATCAGGCCATGACGCGACCCGAAAGACTCGTGGCCAACAGCCAACTAGGCCGCAGACAGGCGCCAAATCAGCCCCTCAGCAACCGCCGCCAATCCGCCCGCGGGGATGCCAGAACGAGGCGCCGCGGCGCGCGCACGGCGATTGACTCGGCCTAGACCGCAATGCCTGGGATGATTCAATGCGCCGGTCAAGGCGGCTGTACTCGGCCGTATGCGCGCCC
>JAFMIA010000154.1 GCA_017854255.1 Pseudomonadales bacterium | reverse complement strand
TGCAACGGGCAATATCGCAATTCTAGCCGGTTGTGAGCGCAGCACCTTTGAGGCAATTTTGCCCATTTTGACGCTCTTGGGTCGTGAGATTTTGCATGTCGGCGCCTTGGGCTCTGCCTCAACCATCAAGGTGGTGACCAATTATCTTGCCACGGCCAATCTCGTGTCGTTGTGCGAGGCGCTTACGGTTTCGAAAGCGGCGGGCTTGGACCTTGGGCTAGCCTATGAAGCGATTCGAATTTCCTCGGGTAATTCTTTCGTGCATGAAACCGAAAGCCAGGTGATCCTCAATGGCAGTCGCGACATTAACTTTACGATGGACCTGGTTTTAAAAGACGTCGGGTTGTTTCAAGACATTGCGGAACGCAATGGTATTGCCCTTGAGGTCTCGCCCTTGCTGCTGGATATCTTCCGCGACGGTCAGGCGAAGTATGGGCCTCGAGAATGGTCACCCAATATCATACGGCGACTTGAGGATGCGTCGGGCTTGGCTATTTTGGCAGACGGTTTTCCGGCTGAGATGACCGATGACCAGCCAGAAGGCCGCGGTGCGGAGGTGACGCGCCCTTAGTCTTTGGTGATTTTGTACCAAGGCACCGCGAATTCCATGATGGGGTCTAGGTTTTGAACCTTGGCGCTCATCACTCTGAAGTTGACGTAGTGCATGGGCATAAAGCTGCCGCCTTCTTCATACAAGAGTTCTTGGGCTTGCCAGTACAGCGCTTTGCGCTGCTCGAAGTCGAGCTCGGCTCTGGCTGCATCGAGTAGGGCATCAAAATCGGGACGATTCCAATAGGTCTCGTTCCAAACTCCGCCGGACCGATACAGTTCGTTTAAAAACTGATCAGCGGGGCGATGGCCCCAATAGCCCATACAGGCCGCCTTGGTCAGCCAGACATCACCGTAATAACCATCGGCGGGGGCTAGCACGATATTGACTTTGACGCCGATTTCAGACAATTGCTTTTGATACACCTCGACGATATTCACGCCCATGGCAAACAGCGTGGTGGTGTAGAGGTCAAACGTTAAGGGGTTGTCATCGTTATAGCCTGCCTCGGCAAGCAGTTGTCTTGCTTGCGGCTGATCTTGCGGACATTCCCCAGGCCACCGATAGCGATCCCCGGGCCAAACGGGCTGATCACAGGCAACCGTTGCGCCGCCATGGCCGACGGCGGTGTCGATGAGACTTTGACGATCAATGGCAATCCGCAGGGCTTTGCGAACCCGCACGTCGTCGAAGGGCGGGGTATCCGTTCGAAACACAATGGGGTTCATGTCGCCTGTTGGAAAGCGCTGCAAGCTAAAGCGGGGATTGCCGCGAAACAGGGCTTGCAGCCTCGGGCTAACGCGTTCAACCATGTCGAGTTGACCCGATAAAAAAGCCTGCATCCGCGCGTTGGCATCGCTGACAGCAATCACCTCAATGGCGTCCAGCCCAGGTGGGCCCAGAAAGTAATTGGGATTGGCGATGAGTTTGGTGACGCCCTCGGGGTCCAGTTCGGACAGCATAAAGGGACCCGTGCCGGTGCCGCGGGTCCGAATGTTGAGGCCAGCGTCTTGGGGAATGATTCGAGCGCGGTAATCCATCAGCAGTACTGGAAAGTCTGCGTGCGCCGCTTTCAGATGGAGGTCGACCGTGTGGGCATTGATCACCTCAACATGATCGATGATGCCAAGGGTTGAGATAAGGGGGGAGTCAATGGCTGGGTCGAGCATGAAGCCCATTGAATAGGCGACGTCGCCCGCATCAAAGGTTGAGCCATCGTGAAAGGTGACGTTTTTTCTAAGATGAAACCGCCAGATCGTTGCGGTTTCATTACCCGACCAAGATACTGCCAAATCGGGTGACGGCTTGTCTTGGGTGTCGGGTCGGACCAGGCGGCTGTATAAAAAGTAAATCGTTGGCGTAAACCGATTGGGATCATAAGGGTTTAAATTCTCGGCGCCGCCATATTCCATCGCATGGGAGGTCCGAAAGGTGCCGCCCGCCGTTGCCGTCGTAGACATTAAGACCGTCAGAATGGTGACCGTTACTGATAGTATGGCGCAGCGCAAAGATTGCGTACCTCAAAAACTTTAATCATGAATGAGTCTAGCACGGCGTAGCAAGGCTCAAAGCATAGGATCCATAAGATGCCCTTTAGGTTGCCCCGTGTCATTAACCCATCCCGCATAGCGGTCCTGTTCCTTGTCTTGTTGAGCTTGCCGAGTTTAGCGGAAGAGCTTGTGCCGGCCGAAACCGTTGGGGTCTCCGCTGAGCGCTTACAGCGGGTGGACGCGTTGTCGCAACGCTACGTCGGTGAAGGCCGCGTTGCGGGCATGGTGACCCTGGTGTCCCGTCACGGCAAGCGGGTACAGGCCCGGGCCGAAGGCGCTCTGGGCTTGGATAACCCCTTGCCGATGCAGATGGATACCCTGTTTCGTATTTACTCCATGACCAAAGCGGTGACCGCGGTGGCGGCGTTAATGTTATATGAAGAAGGGCGGTTCCATCTGGACGACCCGGTCGAGCAGTTCCTGCCGAGCCTTGCGGGATTGCAAGTTGAGGATGAGGGCGGGTTGCGGGCCGCAACAACGCCGATGACGATGCACCATTTGTTCACCCACATGGCTGGGTTCAGTTATGGCTATGGGGATGCCGCGCATACGGCTCAAATTAGGGCGCTGGATTTGGCGGGCAGTCCCGACACCGCAACCTATATTGAGCGCTTGTCAAAACTGCCGCTCAAACATGACCCGGGCTTGGGCTGGGCGTATGGGTTCTCAACGGATGTACTGGGCGCGGTGGTTGAGGCGCTCTCGGGGCAACGCTTGGGCGTCTTTATGGCTGAGCGAATCTTTACGCCGCTCGGAATGACCGATACCTTTTTTGAAGTGCCTGCGGACAAATTGCACCGGCTGGCGTCGAACCATCTTTGGAATAAGGAAGCAAGCGCCATGGTGGTGGTGTCGGGACTGCCCTTTGCGCCGGGTTACCGTGTTTCAAAGTTTGATGCCGGTGGCGCGGGTTTGATTTCAACCGCGGGCGACTATTTAAAGTTTTTAGAAATGCTGCGCCGGGGCGGCGCCGTTGGCGACCGCTGGCTGCTAAGCCCTAAGCTGCTGAAGTATAT
>JAFMIA010000153.1 GCA_017854255.1 Pseudomonadales bacterium | reverse complement strand
TACGATCAACCCAACACCCGGGTCACCCACACCACGATCGATCATGGGCTGCCCTTAACCTTTTGGCGCTCAGTCGGGCATTCCTATACGGCGTTCGCGAAAGAATCCATGATTGATGAACTGGCAATTGCCGCCGGCGAAGATGAAGTGGCCTTTCGAATTAAGAATACTGAGAACAATCCCAGGCTGCAGAATGTCATTCGAATTGCCGGGGATGCGATGAAGGCGATGACACCCGCACCCGGGCATTACCTTGGCTTTGCGGCGCATCACTCGTTTTTAACGGATGTCGCGCAAGTGGCTGAGGTGTCGGTTGATGCGGGTAAGATTCGGGTGCACCGCGTGTTGTGCGTTGTGAACTGCGGGATCGCTGTGAATCCTGATATCGTCCGAGCCCAAATGGAAGGCGCGATCATGTTTGGTTTAACGGCGGCCTTGCACGGTCATCATGAGATTAAAAACGGTGCCGTGGTTGAAAGCAATTTTCACGACTATCCTATTTTGAGGATGTCGGAAGCGCCAAGCGTCGAGGTCGTGATTGTTGACAGCACGGATAAACCAACCGGGGTTGGTGAACCAGGCTTGCCGCCGATCGCACCCGCAGTTGCGAATGCGGTGTATCGCGCAACAGGGCAGCGCTTGCGATCCCTGCCATTGGCAGTTAATCAGGGCGCGTCCATCGACGCGGTTCAAATCGGTTAAAAACAGATCCCTAAAGCTGAGGCGTTAGGGCTAAATAAATAGATCAATTGGGAGAGAAAGCATGAACATTAATCGTCAATGGCTGTTGTCAAAACGACCCGAGGGTATGGTCACCCGAGAAAACTTTGAGTACGCCGAAACGCCTATTCCGGAGGCCGGAGCGGGTGAAGTGCTCGTCAGAAATTTGTTTTTGTCGTTTGACCCAACTCAGCGCGGGTGGATGGTGGATCGACCGAGCTATTTGCCGCCGGTGGCGATCGGAGCGCCGATGCGCGCGGGGTCGGTGGGGCAGGTGATGGCCTCGCAACATTCGGATTTTGAGGTTGGTGATATCGTGCAGACAACCGGAGGCTGGCAGGATTTTGTGGTTGCGGCGCCCGGTCAAGGGCCCATGGGGCTGACGAAATTGCCAGCGGGTGTGCCCCCCGAGATGATGCTGTCGGTGCTGGGGATCACAGGGCTCACGGCCTATTTTGGTCTATTGGATTTGGGCATGCCGAAGCCGGGCGAAACGGTTTTGATTTCCGGGGCTGCGGGCGCGACGGGCTCGGTTGCCGG
This sequence comes from Pseudomonadales bacterium, assembly GCA_017854255.1. Classification (GTDB taxonomy): domain Bacteria; phylum Pseudomonadota; class Gammaproteobacteria; order Pseudomonadales; family Azotimanducaceae; genus UBA9926. The sequence goes on along the minus strand of JAFMIA010000153.1, from coordinate 1,904 downwards.
TCAAATTGCAAAGATTAAAGGCTGCCGCGTGGTTGGGATCGCGGGTGGTCCTGAAAAGTGCGCATGGCTCAAAGAAGAGGCCGGGTTTGATGCGGTCATCGACTACAAGGCCGGCGATGTGGATGGTCAAATCAAGGCGAGCTGTCCGGATAAGTTCGATGTGTTTTTCGATAATGTCGGCGGCGATATCTTAGAAGCGGCGTTGAATCACATGAACCTCAAGGCGCGCATCGTTTTGTGTGGCGGTATTTCGGGTTACAACGCCACCGAGCCCGCCCCTGGCCCCGCCAATTTGATGAACCTGATCACCCTGCGAGCGCGCATGGAAGGCTTTATTGTCTTGGATTATATGCCGCGTGCGGGCGAAGCCATTGAGCAACTGCTGGCCTGGATTCAGGCAGGCGACTTGAAGTTCCAAGTCGACTTGCAGGAAGGCTTTGATCAGATTCCAGAGACGCTGCAGCGATTGTTTACCGGTCAGAACCTCGGCAAACAATTGCTGAAAATTGCAGATCCAATCTGAATCGGGTCGTGTTTTGAAGCTCGATTGAAGGGGGGCAACGCTGAACGAAGATCAAGCGCTGCCTGCTCATTAGGATCTTTGCGTTCCAGCGCCGGTAGGGAATAAAGCCTTTAGCGGCGCGTTCAGCGAACAGACCGCCTTCAGCGAGGCGCCCTCAGCAAAGAGCGCCCTCAAGGTAAAGAGGTTCTTAGTCTATAAAGCGCCCTCAGCTTTTAAACTTCGCCAACATTGAAAGCGCCTTCGAGACCTCAAGGGTTTTGCCTAGATTGTTGGTTGTAGCGACGCCTTAACTTCGAGCGCCTACTTGAGCGCATAGGGTTTAAGGTGCTGCCAGAGCGCTTCGTTGCGCTTTTGAGCGCTCGCGAATGGCTTTGAACTCTGATCCATTCTGCCACTGCGGCCAACGGGTTGAATTCCCCAAATCTTGCAAAATCATCTGAAAGAGCTCGATGTCTTGCGCGGCCCCGCGAAGGTCCCAGTTTGGGTCCCAGACGTCGCAGGTTTGGTGATAGCAATTGCCGATATAGTCTTTAATCCATTGGTCCCCTGCTGCGCGGCCGCCGGTTACCAGATCCGCGCCACCAGCGATGCCCATGAGCAGTAAGACGGGGACACCAACGCGGGCCATCGAGAAGTGATCGGCTCGGAAAAATAAACCGTTCTCCGGCAAGTTCTCCGGGGTTACGACGCGGCCTTGACGGGCGGCGGCGCGGGCAAGGTCGCCTTCTAAATCGCTCTGGCCTTCACCCACTAGGATGACATCATGTGCCGGGCCAGCGGTTTGTAGAATGTCGAGGGTGAGGTTGAGCGCCGTTCGTTCGATTGGGAACACTGGATTTTGCGCATAGGCAGTCGAGCCCAGCAGGCCACTTTCTTCGGCGGTCCAGACGGCGAAGATAATACTTCTGGCGAGCGGCGGGCCAGACGCTAGGATTCTCGCCAGTTCTATGACCCCCGCGGTGCCGAGCGCATCATCATTGGCGCCAGGGCGTATCGTGCGGCCTTGAGCGTCCGGTGCGCCCTGACCGTAGGCATCCCAATGGGACGAGACCATGAGGTACTCGTCTTTTTGGCTGGTCCCGGGCAATAGCGCAAGAACATTGCTGCTTTGAATCTGCTCGTGGTTAACCGAGATCGCTGCATTAAAGGTCACGCCTTCAAGCTCGAAGGCCTTAAAGTCCGATGATTGGGCCAGCCGTTTCTCTGCTTCAAACTGACGGCCGGCTCGGCGGAATAAATCTTTAGCCGCATTAAGATGGAGCCAGCCCTGCAGCGAAAGCGGCTGAGGGGCATGCTTTGCAAGGGCGATCGCGTAGTTCTCGCCAGGCGAGGAGGCCGCAACCTGCCAGCCATAGCCTGCGCCAGCCGTTTCATGGACGAC
>JAFMIA010000065.1:5352-16829 GCA_017854255.1 Pseudomonadales bacterium | reverse complement strand
GCACCCTTTGCGCAGCGATTTGACAGGCTGTCGACCTTATCGCAGCGGCAACACCAATTAAGGCAATGTTTTAAAGAAAAGTTCGGATTGGCCAACCCGTTTGTGCACTGGTCAGCGATCGAGCTGCCCGGGCTCCTATTTGTGCTAAACCATACCTCCTGGCCCGCCTTAACCGCTATTTTTCATCGTATATTGCAGAGCCCCAAAAAATTTCGCACAGGCTTTCCCGACCTCTTAGTGTTTTATGCCGCACATTACGAACTGATCGAGGTGAAAGGTCCGGGCGACCGTTTACAAACTCACCAAACCGCCTGGCTTCACTTCCTGAGCGCCCAAGGGGTTCAGGTCTCCGTGCTGAATGTCGCCAATACCGATGATCTGGCAAGGGCTCCATGAGCGCGCCAGATGCCTCATCAACAACGCCTAAACCGCCAGCGCCCTTGGGCCTGCAACTGAAGTTCTCGGTCGGGGCCATTGCCGCGTTTACACCAACCGGTGATATCAATGCCCGCATCACCCATCAAACCTCTGCTATGGAGGGCATGCAGACCCATCAAAGAGTGCAGCGGTCACGCGGCCCCGGCTACCAAAAAGAAAAGACGGTGCGGACGCGCCGCGCAATTGGACGACACGAACTCAGCATTAGCGGCCGAGCCGATGGTTATCATCCCGCTGAGCAAGAACAACTTGCCTGGGTCGAAGAGATTAAGACGACCCGCATGCCCATTGAGCGCATCCCTGACTCGGTCCAACAGCAACACCTCAACCAATTGGTTTTGTATGGCCACTTAATCTGTGAAGCCGAAGGATTGTGCGAGATCGAACTCCGCTTGAACTACGTCAACCCCGACAGCACTGTGGAAACCGTGATTACAAGCGTTCAATCAGCCGAGGCGTTGGCTGAACAGTTTGAAGCCCTCTTAGGACCGGTTGTTGCTTGGTTTCGCGCGCGAGCAGATTGGATCCAAAGAAGAAATACGGCCCTGCAAGATCTATCCTTTCCGTTTGACGACTTTAGACCGGGCCAACGCCAAATCGCCGAGGCGGCCTATCGCAGCAGCCTCCAGGACGGTCAACTCTTGCTGCAAGCACCCACTGGTCTGGGCAAATCGATGGCCAGTTTATTTCCAACCCTGAAATCGTTGCCTAAGACCCAGGTCGAAAAAATATTTTACTTGTCGGCGAAAACCGCAGGCCAGGCCAGCGCCGAGGACGCCCTCGCGCAAATTCACGCGCAGCAACTGCCCATCCGATCCCTCACCATCACCGCCAAACGAAAAGCCTGCTTTAATCCAGAACAACCCTGTGATCCAAACTACTGCAGCTATGCCAAAGGCTATTTTGATCGGCTGCCCCAGGCGTTAAAGATCATTCGAGATCAACCCGGTCACTGGGACAAGGCGCGCCTGGAGACGCTCGCGCAAGTGCACCAAGTGTGCCCCTTTGAACTGAGTCTCGATGCGGCGCGGGAAGTCGACGTCATTGTCTGCGACTACAATTATTTGTTCAGCCCCAGCACCCGTCTAAAACGTTTTTTTGAAGAGCGAAGAGGGCGGTACAGCGTGCTACTCGATGAGCTCCACAACTTAGTGGATCGAGGCCAGGACATGTTTTCGGCCGAAGTCCAAAAGCTTCAATTCCAGGCAGCAAAAAAAGAAAGTCGGGCTGCCTACCCAACCTGCGTCAAGGTCTTGAACCAAGTTAACCGAGCCTTCTTGGCGCTTAACAAATCGCTTGGCTCGAATGCGCCCGAAATTGAGGTTGCCGCCGAGGCCCTAAAGCCCTTGTGCAGCCGGCTGCAGCAATTCCTAACCCACCTTGAGACCCTTGAAGCGCCACAAGGACTGCCGGCAGAACTGACCCAATGTCTATTTGATGCGCACCGGTTTCTTCAGGTATTCGACAAGCTCAATGACGATTACGCCACCTTCGTATTAGACAGCCAAAACAACCTCACCGTGCGGTTAGCCTGCGTGCATCCTGGACAGCAACTACAAGAAGGTTACGCCTTGGCCGATACGTTGATTGGATTTTCAGCAACGCTATCGCCCAAGGCTTACTATGGCGACTTACTCGGTTTTAAAACGCGGGCGCAATGGCTGAAGGTGCCGTCACCTTTTGCCGCCGAAAAACAGCTCACCCTGATTGCAACCCATATCCCCGTGAGTTTTCAGCATCGCAGCAAGGCGGTCCCGGACCTGCTATCACTAATGAAAACCTTAATTGCGGGGAAACGCGGCAACTACCTCGTATTCTTTCCATCCTATGCTTTTTTAGACGACGTTCGAACTGCGTTTGAGGCAGCCTACCCAGATAAAGCATTGCACTGCCAAACCCGGGATATGTCCGATGACGCAGTGAAGGCGTTCACGGATGGCTTTACCGAGAATTCAGAGCGCCTTGGATTTGCCGTCATGGGGGGCCGTTTTGCAGAAGGCATCGACTTGAAAGGTCAGCGCTTATCCGGCGCGATGATTATCAGCCTAGGACTTGCCCCTAAAACGCTGGCGCAAGATGCTTTGTTGCGCCGCATGCAATCAAAGCGTGACAGCCAACCTGCAGCAGGCGCTGAAGTGGAGCCCCGTCCAACTCAAGCCAATGGCTATGATGTAGCCTACCGGATCCCGGCGCTACAGCGCGTTATTCAAACCGGCGGCCGCGTCATTCGCAGCGAAAACGATCAAGGCATCGTGCTGCTGGTTGATCCAAGATTCAACGCGCAGGACAACCAGACTTATTTGCCTGAGCATTGGCAAAGCAAAATCATTCAGAGCACCCAAGAACTCGAGGCCAACCTCAAGACATTTTGGCGATCCGGCGCGGACTCGGCCTAATCTCACTCAGCGCCGTTGGGTTAGGTCTTAACGCTGTTTTTTCGATACACTCTGGCCTCATCAAATTACGCGAGCTGCATTATGAAACTAGGGGTAGTCCTGCCACATAACGAAATTGGTAACGACGCCGGCGCGATCCGTGCGTATGCACAGGGAATCGAGGCGCTGGGCGCGCAGCATCTCTTGGTGTACGACCATGTACTCGGCGCTGACGCCAATCGACCTGGCGGCTGGCGCGGCATGTATGACAGTCAAGTTGCTTTCCATGAGCCCCTGACCTTCTTGAGCTTTGTTGCCGGGGTAACCCAATCAATCGAGCTGGTTACAACCGTCATGATTCTGCCGCAACGCCAAACCGCTTTGGTCGCCAAACAAGCAGCAGAGCTGCAAATTCTCTCAGACAATCGCTTTCGACTCGGCGTTGGCACCGGTTGGAATAAAATCGAGTACGAAGCCCTCGGAGTTCCTTTTGAAAATCGCGGCAATCGGCAGGCTGAGCAAGTCGAACTCCTGCGGAAGCTCTGGCAGGAAGATGTTTTTAGTTTTGACGGGGACTTTCACACGGTCAACGCCGCCGGCATCAACCCAAGACCCAGTCAAGATATCCCAATTTGGTTTGGCGGTAGCGCAAAACGGCTGCTCACGCGCTGCGCGCGTCAGGGCGACGGTTGGATGCCGCTCATGGGCGCCAATCAGGCGGCAGCGGATGCCATTGCCTACCTCAAAGATACCCGGGCCAGCCTGGGTTTGCCCTGGGAAACCTTCGGTATTCAGGCGCAAGCACAGTTCGCGGGGGGGTCGCCCGAGCGTTGGATCGGACACTTTCAAAAATGGCACAATCTCGGTGCGACCCATATGGCGTTTGCGACCCATAATGCGGAACCCACCAACGTCGAGGGGCACCTAAAACGTCTTGAAGATTACTTTCAGATCATCGGTGAGCTGACTGCAGGCGCCGCTTAAGGCATTGATCGCCCTTATGAGCGGCCCTTGGTTGGATGACGCGAAGTCCTAGAGGGCGTCGCCGGCGGGCAGGGGCTGGTCATGAGCGTCTTTAGACGATAACTGCGTCGTCCTTGTCAGACAGTCACGCGGTTTGAGAAACGCCGCAGAATGGGTGCGCGCCATACCAAGGCCGTCATCGCCCGAGGCTTTAAATAAATTTTGCGGCGTTGATAACCCACGCGCCGCGCAGTTTCGAGAGAGCAGGGTTTCAAACCCAAGTGACCAGCCCAATCAAGGCACAAATTTTTACAGGTTATGGCAACCTGACTTGAAGAAAAGGCTGGCGGGTCAGGTGTTATCAGCGCACCAATTCAAACAAGATCATAGCCATTGCAACAGCTCGCTCAGCTGTTGAATTTGGTTGGCTTGCTTGCCATCGCCCCCCGGCAGGTACTGCAGGGTGGTCATGCCAGCGGCCTGACCCGCCGCAACGCCCGGGCCGGAGTCTTCGATCACCAAGCACTGCGAGGGGTCTACAATATTGTGTTTGGCTGCCAATAAAAACACATCGGGCGCCGGCTTACCTTGGGCAACATCCTCAGCACTGAAAATCTGGCCTTCAAACAAATCTAAAAGGTTCGCCGCCCGAAGGCTCAACCTGATTTTGTCGTGCGCACCACTGGAGGCGACGCAGAAGGGGCGTTGCAGCCCTGCCAATAACGCTCTGAGTTCGGGATCTGGCAGCAGATCGGTTGCTAACGACTTGAGCGTTTCGGCCTGCAAGGCATCCCAAAATTCGGGCGGCAAGGGGGCGTCGAGCCGCGCGTTAATGAATTGTTGCGTATCTGGATAGGACCGGCCAGTGCAGGCGGCTGAAAGCGATTCGGCATCCACGCAATAGGGGCGCAGAGCCTGAGTTAACAGCGCATGCGCGAGGGGTTCTGAGTCCACCAAAACCCCATCACAATCAAAAATAATTAGGTCAATATTGGGCATCAACGCGTCCGATCCTTATTTTTGTCGTTAACCAGAGCCAATGAATGCAAGCGCATCAGTCCGTCAAACCATGACAGAATGACCGAGTCAGTTTAACATGGCTGTTATCGATATCGGCTTATGTTCGCGACTGCTTTCAAGGAAACCGGCCATGCTCTGGCAAACCCAAGACCTCGCCCGGTTGCTGGCGCAAGACCCTCACTGGCAAGCCCCTAAGAATATTGCGGGTATTACCGGAGTCCAAATCGATTCCAGGCAAATTCAAAAGGGCGACTTGTTCATCCCGCTGGCGCCACCCATCTCGGCGCGCGATGGGCATCAGTTCATTGACGCGGCCTTAGCCTCAGGCGCAAGTCTCACGTTATCGGCCCAACGAGCGGACCACCCACAAGTTCTGCCGGTGTCAAGCACCCAGCTGGCGCTTCAAACGCTGGCGCTCGGCGCACGCCGCCGACTATCCAACGATGCCGCAATCATCGCCATTACCGGCAGCAGCGGCAAAACCACCCTCAGAACCTGGCTGCAGCATATCCTAACGGGGTTTGGCCGCACCCACGGCTCTGAAGGCAGCTTCAATAATCATCTGGGTGTGCCTTTATCGCTTGCACGGATGCCCGCAGACACGCAATACGGCGTCTTTGAAGTTGGCACCAATCATCCTGGCGAGATCCAGCCATTATCTGAAATGGTTGCGCCAACCATCGCGGTCGTCCTAAACGTGCTGCCCGTACACATCGGACATTTTGCAAGCTTTGATGCGCTGATGCAGGAAAAACTCAGCCTTAAATCTGGGCTAACGTCCAGCGGACAGCTGATACTGCAGAGCGCTCTGTCGGCTTCCGAGCCGGGACCCCATAGCACCTTTGGCACAGCGTCTTCCGCCGATGTTCACTGGGAGCATGTGGCTGGCGCGCAAGCCACAATCACGGTTGGTAAGCGGCGCTTTGCACTTGAGATGCCGGCGCTCGGCGCCCATCTGATACCAACCGCCGCCGCCTGTCTGGCAGTGATCCAGGCCCTAGAGCTCGACATTCAGACGGCGATCAACCGGTTAGCCTCAGCGCCACTGCCCATCGGTCGCGGTAACGTTGAGCAGATCGGGGGCATTACCTTGGTTGATGAAAGCTATAATGCGAATCCAGAGAGCATGGGGTTTGCGCTCAAAGCGCTGGCAACACGAGGCTCTGGACGATGCCACGTCATTTTGGGCGAAATGCATGAGCTGGGTGACCTATCGCCCTCGGCGCATGAGCGGGTTTTGGCGCTCGGGAAAACACTTGATACCTGTCTTGCGGTAGGGCCCTCGTTCGGTGCGGCAGCCGCGGCAATGAACGTCGCCCAGGTCGATCATTGTCAGGATATCGATCTCACCGACTATGTTTCGAGGCTGTCGGAAGGCGACACAGTGATGGTCAAAGGCTCCAATCAAGTCTTCTGGAAGCACCAATTTATGCAGTCCCTGCGGCAAACGATTATCGATGCAACTTAATCATGAGCCCGAAATATAACCGTTGTGCGGGCAATGCGAATTGTCTTGAGATGCGCCGCTGCATGAGCGGCCATCACTGACGGCGTCTTTTTGCCCGAGGCAGCCGTGCCGCCTAGTGGGCCGGGATACCGGTCTTCACCTTAATAGCGAATCCCAGGGCGACGATCCTGTGACCCAAACATCAACAGTTGGTCGCTGTGATTGAGCGATGTCCAATATGCTCGCAGTAAAACCTCAGGCCCATCCAATCTCAATGCCGAGCTGCATCCCCTAACAGCGGTTGACGCGATCTTAGAAGCCGTCCTTTCCGAGCGATAGGCTGCGCGCTATTACCGATCTAAAAATCCTGCGATCGTCATCCGGAATTAATCAATCTGCTGGATATCATGCTGCGACGCGGTAAAGGTTTGATCAACATAAAGACCTTGCTGCTGGGGAGTGAGCTCTGTCATCGAATGCCAATCTATTTGATCGTATCGGGTTCCACTGAAATTACCGGTCAGCGGGTATTTAATGATGTCAAAGTAGGGCGAATAATCGAAGTCGCTCGGGGTGCACAACTTTGGGTTGCGACGATAAAACCTTGCGCTGCCGTCACTTTGGCGCACTACCAACGGTAAGATTGGGAACTGCACTTGACCAAAGGCCTCGGCAATCATCGTTGAGCAGACCGTGGCAGTGCTTTTACCTGTTTTCAATTGAAATAAACTCGAACGCCATCGTCGCGGCAAAATAAACCAAGGAAATAAGAATCGCAGCAAATCGAAAATCTGACGGACATCATAAGCGGCGCCCAGCCGAGAAATCGCATATTCCACAACCCGATCGGCGTCGGGGGCCTTCAGGTCCCGCGGCCGAGCCAAGCGCAGGTGCTGACCTTCATAAAGACGCAATGGCTGCACGATGGTCCCGCGCCCGAGGAAACTCTCGATCAGCAAAGGCTCATCCGCTGGGCCGTCATAGTGGGCCTGAACGGCTTCCCGTAGCATGGGGTTGGCCAGCTGATTGAGGGGGCCGATGAACAACGCCGCGTGGGTCCAAGGCGACAGCGTTACCCAGCGAATGACATCGCTGACTCGAGACATCCCCTCCAAAAGGATGACATCACCCGATTGGGCCGCCCTTGATAACGCGCTTAGATCACAGCGGGGCAAATCTTGCCGTGAACGTTCCGCATTCAAAAACCGGGTGATGAGGTTGGAAAGCCAGGCCATTGTGCGTCTCAAAAAAAGGATTCTGGGAGTTTAACGCATCTTCGTCGACCAAGGCATTGGCTTCTCAGCCCAGTGCAGACATGCCATACTGCCGCTCGAACCTGAGGAAACAAACAACCGAATGATCGTTGACAAATTAGGGCGCCGCTTTAACAACCTACGGGTCAGCCTAACCGCTGCTTGTAACTACGCCTGCACCTATTGCGTCCCCAATGGCAAGCGGTTGATGAAGGCTCAAAACGAGCTATCCGCACCGGACTTACTCAAGATTACCCAGTTGATTCAAGCGGCGACCGGCTTCGAAAAGCTGCGCATGACCGGCGGAGACCCGTTGGTCACACCTAAATTCGAGGCCTTTTTATTGGGCGTCGCCCAGTTACCGCTAACGGACTTCAGTCTGACGACCAACGGTCAGCTCTTGCTCGCCAAAGAAGCCGTGATCGTTGAAAGCGGCATCAAGCGGTTGAATATTAGTCTCGACACCTTAAACCCCCTGCGGTTTAAACAAATCGCCCGCGGCGGCGATCTTGAAACCGTGCTCAAAGGCATCGAGCGGATGCTCGAACTCGGCATTGCCATCAAGATCAACATGGTGCCAATGCGGCAGAGTAATCAACAAGACATCCTGCCACTGCTCGACTACTGCCTAGAACGCGGGATCGAATTACGGTACATCGAACTCATGCGCATGGGGCACCTCAATCAAGACTCGCTCTACCAAAGCGAATTCCTATCGATGCAACACCTGTTGGATGAAATTGGCACGCAATACGATTTTGAACGCACGGATGCGCCCTTTGACTCAACGGCCGTGCGCTACAAGGTGCCAGGAAAGGGCCACTTTGGAATTATCGCCAATGAGAGCGAGCCATTTTGTACCAGCTGCACGCGGCTTAGATTGTCCTCCGACGGCTACTTATATGGCTGCCTCTCCAATACAGCGCGGACCTATGTCGGCGATCTGGTGGATGTTCCCATCGACATCGCGTTGCCCAAAATTGAAGCGATCCTGATGAAAGCGCTTGGCGATAAACGTCTTGCTTTCCAGGGTGAAACGACCGTCATGAAATTCATTGGCGGTTAGTCATCAGGACAATTCGGCCAAAGGATCAAGCCTTATAAGGCAGATCGATAGCACTGGCGGAACCTCACCGGACAGCGTTAGTATCGGTCAAGACTTTACACAAGAACTCTGACCCAGAAACCTAACCGCAACGAATACGCTCATTTGGAGAAGCCATCATGATGGACCTAGACATACCGGACCGACTCATTCCTGTTCGAGACAAAATCGATCAGTTCGTGAAAGAACGGGTCGACCCGCTAACCGAAGCATACTTTGATGAGATCGACGTCGGTGATCGGTGGCAATTAACCGATCGTCAAAACGAAATCATGGACGGGCTAAAAGCCCAAGCCAAGGAAGCCGGTCTGTGGAACTTCTTTTTACCAGCAAGCCAAGGCGGCGCAGGGGTCAGTAACCTTGAGTATGCCCATCTGGCGGAAGTCATGGCTCGTAACCCGATTGCGTCTGAAGTCTTCAATTGCGCGGCGCCCGATACCGGCAATATGGAAGTACTCGAGCGTTATGGCTCCGAAGCACAGAAGAAAGAGTGGCTTGAGCCGTTACTTGAGGGCAAGATTCGCTCGGCATTTGCGATGACGGAACCCGGCGTCGCCTCATCGGACGCCACTAACATCTGCACCTCTGCCGTACTCGACGGCGATGAATGGCTCATCAATGGTGAAAAGCACTACATCTCCGGCGCGGGCGATCCCAGATGCAAAATCATGATCACGATGGTGATCACCAATCCGGACGCGCCAAAGCATCTCAGGCAATCTCAGATATTAGTGCCGATCGATGCAGCAGGCGTCACGGTATTGCGGCCCATGTATGTTTTTGGAAAAGATGATGCACCCCATGGGCACATGCATATTAAATTCGACAATGTTCGGGTACCCAAAGACAACATTATTCTGGGCGAAGGCCGGGGCTTCGAAATCAGCCAGGGCCGTCTTGGACCAGGTCGGATCCATCACTGCATGCGCTCGATCGGTGTCGCGGAGCGGGCGCTAGAACTGTTGTGCAAACGGGCGTTGAGTCGAACGGCATTTGGTAAGCCTTTGGCAGAACTGGGCGGTAATTACGACGTGATTGCTGACAGTCGCATCGAGCTGGATATGTGTCGGTTGGCCGTTCTCAAAGCCGCTTATATGATGGATACCATCGGTAATAAGGAAGCGCGTAAATATATCTCGGCCATTAAGGTGGCTGTGCCCAATATGACGCTCAAGGTGATCGATCGTGCTATTCAGATCCATGGCGCCCTCGGTGTATCGCAAGACACGCCGCTTGCCGCCATGTGGACAGGGCAACGAACGCTGCGCCTTGCTGATGGACCCGACGAGGTGCATCGGCGCGTGATTGCGCGGGAAGAACTCAAGCAATACCAGTAACCGTGTGACGTTTGGAAAAGGCCGCTCAGCGGCCTTTTTTTTGGGCCATTGTGATTGGTGACTGATGCTATACTGAAGGCCGACCATCACGTTTTCGTCCTAAAAGTCTGAGCCTGAATGTTCAATCAATTTCATAGCACAGGGTGCCTTACGCTGCTGGTCGTCGCCATGGTCCTTGCGAGCTGTGCTGCAAGCGCCGCTGCTATCGAGCCGGGTCAACTGCCTCGAGCAGAGCCCGCGTTTAGCGCACAAACCTCAATAGGCACTTCGGCGCTCAAAACTCCTGAGCAGCCCAGACAGTGGAACCCGCGCCCAAACGCCGCAACGGATTCCAGAGACGCCGATGCGGGTGAGTCGACCACATCGACAAACCCGTCGGGCATCAGTACGACCACGCAATCTGCGCCTGGCGACGCTGGTGAACCGGTGCCCCAACGCCTTATCAATAATGCCAGTGAGACAATCAGCGCCCCAGCTAGAGCGCTTTTTGCACGGTCCCAAGATCTAGATATCACTCAGCCGGTCTCTGTCAGCCAAATACTGGTGCTAGAGCAACCGATCGGGCCGGGTACGCGGCTTAAAATAATGGCCTTTAATGCCCTTGGCAGCTGGTACCAGACCACGGACCCCGATGGCCCCAACCATGTTGCGCTGACCTATCCGGAAACCGGAGCCTGGACGGCTGTCATAGCAGAGTCTGCTCGCGGGTTGCAGCGCAGCCTGATATTCGAGCTGACAAGCGGATCCTTCGAGGCGGGGCAAACGCTGGAGATCCGTTACAGCCGTTTGCAGGGCGCTAAAGCGCTCGAAGACCCCCTCACTTTGCCGGTTGCAATGCAATTGCCCAACGCGCCGTCTTGGCAGGTTTTGCCAGGCGAAGCGCGATCCTTCGTGTCCGGACCCGCCATTGCCCTGCAGATCAGCGTTGACCAACAGGTTCAGATCAACGAACCCTTCGATCTGAGCATCGAGCCCATCGACGCACTCGGCAATGCAGCAGAGATCACGATAGAGTCATTTGATTTGTTATTAAACAATAGGTTATTGAAAGAAGTTAACTTACAAGGTAGCCATTATGTCGCAACCGGTTTGACGCTTAAAACGCTGGGACGGCATCAATTTTCGGCAAGATCACCGGCTGGCGGTTTGCAGAGCAAGATGGCAACGGTCTGGGCACTGCCCGAGTCGCCGCCGCAACTGATTTGGACCGACTTCTCAGAACGCAGTCTCGGCGCGCTGATAGCGACCTTGCCAATCTCAGCGCAGGACACTCAAAACCCGGCTTCAAGCCTTCTAGACACCGCCCTAGAACCGCAAAGTGCCTCCGTGCCGGGACTGCAGACTGCTCAAGTATCAAGCCGACCATTGATGCCGGATTTAACCGGATCAGGCAACCCAGTGCGGGCTAGCCTTGCTGTGGATCAAGCCGCTCTGGCGAAACCTGCGCCAATGCCGAAACCACTCAACGCAGCTCTAACGCCGATTGATTCGCAGTTAGCGGCGCCTTCAAGCACATTCGCGCCGCAGACCAGTACCAAG
>JAFMIA010000065.1:0-5024 GCA_017854255.1 Pseudomonadales bacterium | reverse complement strand
AGAATGGCTTGTCTGCCCTAATTCAGCCCATCGAGGCGGGCGGCCAATCTTTGACGTTAGTCGCCGGCGACACGACGCTTCGTATTGCGCAACCCGAACTGACAACGGATCGACGTGGCAGGCAGGTTGACCTTGTCGAGCAGTTCTCTGGACCGAGTGGCCATCAGTGGCTGAGTCATTACTTTGCAACCTTAGGTCAAACCTTTGGCATCACCAGTCGAAAGACCAGTTTTCAACCCCGAGCGCACCAGCAGGGCCCACAAACCGCCATCGCTGTCAGGCCCGGCCAAACCTGGCTCGAGGCTTTAGCCCGTGGTCAAACATTTGTGACCTCTGGCACGCAAGCGGGTCTCTCATTTTCGATTAACGGCACCCAATTTGGTCGCGCGCCGCATCAAGCGCAGCGCACAGCCGACATTGCCGTCACCAGCAGTGAGCGTCCACTTTGGGCGCGCATCTTTCGTAATGGTGAATTGTTAGCGCAGTTACCTTTTACGTCAGCATACGACCTTACCGCAGCGACTGAAGGACTCGAGCGCCGGAAACAGGGCCACCTGTTTCTGTATCTCGAGTCGGACTCAAAACCTTTTGCCCCAGGGGTTACGACCCCAAGGAACGGGCGGGAGTGGTTGGGTCAATTAAGACTTCAGGACCTGACCATCACGGACAGCCGTGCTGATCATCTAGCGGCACTTTCCGGACACCAGCTGTCACAGAGTCCTGATCAACAGCAGTTGGACTTCCTAACCTGGACCCACGGCACCGGCGCGTTGATGCAGCTCGATGTAACCCAGAAACAAACGGCGCCAACACCCCAAACCCCGCGCCGCGACCCCGCAATCGACCTTGAAGGGCAGACGCTGGATGAACCAGGCGAGACGCGCCCCAGTCCCGTCATAACACTGGAACTGGCTGAGGGCTATGAAGATCTAACCTACTTTGATGCAAGCAGACCGCCTGCTGCAACGCCGAGTTTTAACGAACAATTCGATCTTGAGGCCTTGCGCGGGCAAGGCATACGCAGGACGCTCAGCGTCGATGGTTATCTTGATCAAATCAGTCTCTGGTATGTCGATGCAGAACCGGACTTACCGACTGGGAAGACGCCCCCAACGCATCAGATCACTCATTTAGACCGCATGGGGGGCAGGCCGGGCGACTATTACACCTGCCAGGTCCTACTGCGGGATGGCACCAGCTTGTACTCATCGCCAATTTTCGTAGGCGGTTTTGACCCACGATCGTGACGCGATGCAAACTCTTTAGGGTAGATGACCCAACTGAGCCGCACAGCTCAAATGAATCAAACAACGGCCGCGGGCCGATAGGAGAAGACCATGAAATATTTACATACGATGGTGCGAATAAACGACGTTGATGCGTCTCTCGCGTTTTATTGTGATGCACTGGGGCTAGAACTCGTTCGGCGCCATGACATCGAAGCGGGCCGGTTTAGTTTGATTTTTCTTGCCGCGCCCGGTGATTTGGATGCGCAGATCGAGCTGACGTATAACTGGGATGGTGACGATCTAGGCACCGGTCACCGGAACTTTGGCCATTTAGCCTATGCCGTCGACAATATTTACGACGCCTGTCAGCGTTTGCAAGATCATGGCGTCGTCATTAACCGACCGCCCCGGGATGGCCGCATGGCATTTGTCCGCTCGCCTGACAATATCTCGATCGAACTCTTGCAAGCAGGCGAGGCGCTTGCCCCTCAAGCGCCGTGGAACACCATGGAGAACATTGGTGACTGGTAACATGCCACGTTAACGTGGTCCTTTGGCGCGGCAAGTCCTAAACTGCGCTGGGCGCAAAAAAAACCAAGCCAGGGCAGGCCATAAGAGAACCTGATAGCGCCAGTGTCGTTTAAAGCCAAAATTAGGTTGGGTACATTGCACCGTCAAGGCAGGTTGTCAGAGCCAATTTCGTTGTGGACCTGCAACCAATCGATCAGCTTAGAGATCACCTCGTCCCGATTGGTTTCATTAAGGACCTCATGCCGC
Source organism: Pseudomonadales bacterium (assembly GCA_017854255.1). GTDB lineage: Bacteria > Pseudomonadota > Gammaproteobacteria > Pseudomonadales > Azotimanducaceae > UBA9926. The sequence continues at coordinate 3,018 of JAFMIA010000065.1, read as the reverse complement.
GCCTCAGGGTAGATATCGGCATCGACCCGAGCGCCTAAGCCCTGCAACCAATCGATCAGACGCGTTAGGTTTGCTTGTTTGGCGTGGACCGGATCGGCCGCGCCAGACAGCAGATACACTGGCAGTCCTGGCTTAAGGTTGCGGGGCAGCGGCTGCTGCCAAAGCGCTGCTTCAAGGGAAAACAGACTGAGCAAGCTCGTTGAATTGGGCACCCGCCCGCAAAACGGGTCTAAGTGGTAGCGCGCGACCGACTGATCATCGCGACTGAGCCATTCAAAGCCCGTCCGCTGGCCTTGCTTTGAAAAAGCACGGTTAAACGACCCGAATAATAAGTAAGCCAGCAGGGGACTGTCCCCACCCTTGGTTCGCCAGTGCTCAAAAGCCAGAACCTTCAAAAAAACCCGATAGAGTAGCGGAGGCATCCGACCTGCCGACCCCGAGAGCACCACAGCAGACAACCCAAGCGGCGGCGCAAGCAGGCACTGCTGAACCACCATGGCCCCCATACTGTGCCCCATCAGAATTAAGGGACAATTCGGATACAACGTCTGCCAATGCGCGATTATTTCCCGAGTGTCGGCCAGTACGCGCGGCCAACCGTCCGGGCCAAAGTCGCCCAACGCGGTGCAGTGCTCGCCGTGACCTCGATGATCGTTGGTCACGACAACAAATCCAGCCACAGCTAAAGTCTGCATGACTGCGGCATACCGACGGGCATGTTCTCCCATGCCGTGGGCAAGATAAATCAGCCCGCGGGGCGCCCCCGCAGGCATGCAATGATACAAATGAAGATTCACGCCATCGGTCGCTTTAAGTTGGCTTATTTCCACTGATCTCTCCTTTGAAATAGCGATCCAGAAACGTTTTGATGCCGTGCTCAGTATTGGCGTCAGTGACCCAGTCAGCTGCCGCACGCACGGACTCGGAGGCCTGACCCATGGCCACCGATAGCCCCGCCGCGGCAAAGAGATCGAGATCGCCCTCTGAATCACCAAACGCGATGACGGACTCGGTTGTCTCATTAAGCGCCGCACACGCCTGCTGCAAACACCGACCTTTGTTCGCTGTTGGCGCCGTAAACGTCATCACAATTTTGCTACCGGGCCCGATTGAGTCGAGGGCCAAAATAGATTGATGCACTGGGTCGGCCAAAAGCGCGCGTGCTGCCGCCACCATCTCATCACCTTGAACCGTCATGATTCTAGGCGCTTCATTCTTGAAACTGGGCAATACATCAACCGCCCGTAACCCATCCGGGTATTCGACGCGGGGCGGCGCTTGGTTGGAATAAATCAAGGTTTCATTCTGCAGGGTCGCACTGGCGAACCCAGAAAGGCCCCTGAGCGCATCGGCCAAAGCCTCGCTAAACGCACTGGGCAGCCTGTCATCGATCAAATCGAGACCGGTTTTCGGGTCGAACAGTTGGGCGCCGTTGCAGGCAATGATCAAATCCGAACAGCCAATTTCTTGCTGTATAGACTCCGCCATCTGGCGCCATCTCGCAGTTGCGATGATGATCTTAAACCCCGCGGCTTGTGCACGCTGTACCGCTTCCCGATGCGCAGGTTGCAGTATGTGTCCATCGAGCAGAGTGCCATCTAAGTCGATGGCCAATATTTTATGTTGCATAACACCTCAAAAATTTTGATCATAACCCAAATCTCGCCTCATTCTCTGCGCCCACCGGCTTGTCTTGCGGGCGCGCTCTGCGATAATGCGCTGAAACGAACCGGATAATCGCGGCAGCATGCTTGAACCCAAAAATCCAAACCGTCGAAAACTGCTCTTACGCTGGGTTCAGGGTTTCTCAATTACCGGACTGGGGTTTTTAGCCTACCCATTCTTTAAGGTCCTCATGCCTGGGCTGAGCGAAGACGGTTATTTGGAGGTGGACTATCAGGAGCTTGCCATCGGGGAATGGAAATCGGTGTCCTGGCTCGGCAGAACGGTAATCGTATTTAAACGCGGTATAGGCTGGACCCAAGCCGCCGAGGCCAGCGGCCTCAAAGATCCCTTGAGCCAAGCCTCAAGCCAACCGCAGTTTGCGCAGAATCCAGAGCGCTCACACCGCACAGACGTGTTTGTGTTCTACAGTAATTGTACCCATTTAGGCTGCGAGGTCGCGATTCATCCAGATGAAGCGGCCGCGCCGATTCAGTGCCCGTGCCACCAGAGCCGGTTTGATGGCGCCGGCCGGGTCTTCGCTGAGGCGGTTGCCAGCCGGAACCTTGAAGTGCCGTTCTACCGACCCATAGCCGCCAACGCAATCCGCTTAGAGCGGGTCAACCCCTCCGATGGCATAGGCTAATCGGCTGGCGCGGCGGCGCCCCGCGAATGCAGACGCAAGCCCCTTAACAACCAACAGCCGCATTTAATTTAAACAAACGGATCCATTCACCCCAACCAGACCGCGAGCCAGTGATGCAATGGACAGACGTACAGGACCCATCATGAGCGTTTCTCAAAAGCACTTATTACTTATTTACCACAGCCGCAGCGGCGCCAATCAACGATTAGTTGATGCCATTCAAGCGGGCGTTGAGCGTGATCCGGGCAATGTGACCCTGCGCATTAAAACGGCTTTCGCCGCGGACGAAGCCGATTTGCTTTGGGCCAACGCCACCATTTTTGTGAGCCCTGAACACTTTGGTTACATGGCCGGCGCACTAAAAGATTTTTTCGAACGCACCTTTTATCCGACCGAAAATCAGGTCGCTGGGCGGTCAATCAGTATCGTAATCGGCACTGGCCTGGACGGGCAGGGCGCCCTGGCCAGCATTCGAAAGATTTGCACCGGGTATCGCTTCAAAGAAGTGCAGCCACCGATCATTGTCGTGGGGACGCCCACTGAGGACGATCTCACGGCCTGCGAAACGCTCGGCGCGATCTTTGCTGCAGGCCTAGAGGCTGGCGTATTTTAACCTGCGTCGAGCTTGTTGAAGTACACGCGGGCGGCCGCCATAACCCGACGACTCAGCAGCAGCGCTGAAGTCATGGTCGGAATCGCCATGCAAGCAA
>JAFMIA010000064.1:13080-16853 GCA_017854255.1 Pseudomonadales bacterium | reverse complement strand
CCTCACCAAATCAAGTCGATTTCTCAACCAAGCTGTATTACGGTTTTGGGGCGGTTGCCAACGGCGCGACGGCTAATGGGTTTAACTACCTGCTCTTATTTTACTACAGTCAAGTCATTGGCCTGCGAGCCGATCTGGTTTCACTCGGCATCCTCATTGCACTCGTGTTTGATGCAGTCTCGGACCCCATGGTTGGGTATATCTCGGATAACTTTCAGTCTCGTCTGGGCCGCAGGCATCCGTTTATGTACGGCGCCGGCGTCCCGGTTGCTGCGGCTTACTTTTTTCTGTGGTCACCACCGGATCTGCCGGAAACCCAACTGTTTTTGTATTTCGTTGGGATGAGCGTGCTCATCCGAACGCTGATTACCTTTTATGAAATTCCCGCGACGGCACTCGTTGCCGAGCTCACAGACAACTACGACGAGCGCACCAAGCTCATGAGTTTTCGCTACTTCTTTGCCTGGTGGGGCGGCCTGACCATGGCGGTCTTAAACTACTTGGTCTTTTTGCCTGAGGAAAAGGGCGGACTGGAATACATTCAAGGCTGGCAGAACTACGGACTCACCGCCTCGATCATTATCTTTATCTCGATCTTCGTGTCTGCTGCAGGCACTCACCGGCATATTCCCAATTTAAAGCAGCCGCCACCCAAAACAGCGTTCAGTTTTCAGAAAACGGTCGGCGAGCTCAAAGAAACGCTTTCGAACCGCTCCTTCTTTGCGCTGTTTATCTCAGCCTTGTTTATGGCGGTGGCGTCCGGCGTTTCAACCTCGCTCAGCATCTACTTTTCACGCCACTTTTGGGAGCTCACGAGCAGTCAAATTGGCTACATGAACCTGCCTTATTTCTTGTCCGCACTGATCGCGTTGGGGGTTGCGCCTTGGATCTCAACCAAACTCGGTAAAAAACGCGGCGGCATGCTCACCCTTGCCATCTCGTTTGGCATGGCGCCGATGCCCTATATCCTTCGGCTGCTGGGTTGGTTTCCAGAAAATGGTACCGACGCCTTGTTCTGGACGCTGGTGGTATTTAACGCCCTTGAGGTCACGCTGATTATTATTGCCGCCTCTTTGGTCGCCGCAATGATTGCCGATATTGTCGAGGACAGTGAGGTTAAAACCGGTCGCCGCTCCGAAGGCATTTTCTTTGCGGCCAACAGCTTTGCGCAGAAGGCCGTGAACGGTCTTGGGGTCGTTGTGGCCGGACAGATTTTAGCCATAATCCAATTTCCAACCCAGGCGAAGCCCGGCGAAGTGCCAGAAAGCACCATAGCCGATCTTGCGATCTACTACATTCCGGTGATCTTCTTCTTTTACATTTTGGCGCTGGCAGTTTTGTCGTTGTACAAGATTAATCGCGCGGGACACGAGGCCAATCTCCGGCAATTGGCAGACTCACAAGGCCCTTGAGGGCCGCTGGCAAGGCTCATTATCCCGTGGACGGAAAATCAAAGGGCACTGGTGACCTGATCGATCTTGACTGCTTAACACCGCCGTGACTGCGATTCATTACAGCGTGTTCGCGGCGTTGGGGCACGCCAGCGTCATGCTCTTTTGCTGCGCCGACCGCGTTCGTTGCGATGAGCTCGCGAGCAGTGCGGGCCCTAAAATCAAGAATCGCCTTTGAAGCGATTCGAAAATTCAAAATACACTGACTTTCAGCGGCCAAGCGTTTATTGCCTTATAATCGGCCTTGCCGCGATGCCGTGGCCTGCAGGCCAGGAGCGCCCAACAGACTCAACACAAACAATGGCGCCGGGTTTAAACCCGCCCAATAGGAAACCAACCCGATGCAATCTGATTCTTCCAGTCGATTTTTGATGGCGAATGCCGACCTTCGCGGTTACCTGCTGCAGCTCAATGAGACTTATGCCGACAGCCTCAGTGCAACGGATTACCCGCTGCCCATCCGAATTTTGTTGGGAGAGTTTCTTGCTGCCGCGGCCTTGTTGTCAGAAACCATTAAATTCAAAGGTCGGCTGCTGCTGCAGGTCAAGGGCCTTGAAAAAATTACCCTGCTGGCGGCCGAAGCCAGCAGCGAACGCAGTCTGCGCTGCGTCGCCCGGTTTCAGGATTTATCCGATGGTGATGCCCCAGATTTTGAAGCTTTGCTCGGCGATGGCACGCTGGTCGTCACGATCGAGCCCGAGCATGGCGAGCGCTACCAAAGCTTGGTGCCGTTAACCGCGCCCAATCTTGCGCAATGCCTCGAGTTTTACTTTGGGCAATCGGATCAGCTTGGCACCCAGATTATGCTGCATTCCGATGGCGAGACCGCAACCGGATTCCTTCTGCAGCAGTTACCCGCCCAGTTGGAAACAGATAAGACCAAACGAGCAGATCAGTGGCAGCACTTTAGTATTCTTGCCGGAACCCTCACCCACGCCGAGCAAATCGCACTTTCGGAAGCCGCTCTTTTAAAACGTTTATTCGTTGAAGATGCCGTCGAGTTGTTCCCACCCAAAGCACTCCGGTTTGCCTGCACCTGCAGCCGCACCCGGATGGCGAATGCCCTAATTGCCTTAGGAGAAGCCGAGCTGCAAAGCTTACTGGCCGAGCAAACCGAGCTGACCTTGAATTGCGAGTTCTGCGGCGCGCAGTATGAACTCGATGGCGAGGCTATTGCCGCCGAAGCCCGAGGCGACCGGCCCGCGCACTGACCCGCGAAAACCTAAAAAAACCTTCAACCAATGCGACCGCCTATGCTGATTAACACTCAGCAAGCATGCAGGCGCCAGCACTCAAGCCTATCGCCCGATTTAATTCAGTTTTCGCTCCGTTCGAAGGAACACAAAGAAACAGGCCGTCGCGACCGCCGACAAAAGATGCCAAATACCATGGGCTTGAATCAATGAATCTGGATTGCACCAAGGATGCGCGGGCTTGCCCGTTTGCCAAATGGCAAACGCCAACAAGTAACTGCCCATGCCCATAAAAAACCAAGGCCAGTAATTGCGTCGACCCGATGGCGCATGTGGGGCTAGAAGACCTGGCACCCAGAACAGCACGACCCACCAATACCGAGCGGGCTCATCCCACATTTCAAGTGGCGTGATCCCAAAGATCCCGGCAACCGCGAACCCCACCAGACCTGACAGCCAGCGAAAATGCTGAGCATGAAAGCGGTACAGGACTTCAGAGATCACCCAAAAGGCGATCGACAACCCAAAGAAATCAAGATTAATCCCCAAACCCCAACCGTAAACGGCGCGGCCAACCCCGTAGACCAGGACAAGCCCCGTATAAATGCTCAGCAACCGGATGCTCGTCCATCGCCCCATTGCCCCGACATTGATCAACCACGGGATTAGGATATACATCACCATACTGAGATTATCGGCCCAACCGCCCCACCCGGTATGGGTGCCGTGCATGAGCAAAGACCCCGGACCAAGCCAGATCGCAGCACCGGCATACAAAATCGCCACCGGGCTGTGGCCAAACATGAGGCCTTGCCGGCCAGCCCGCACATCACCGCCTAAACACCAGAGCATCCATAACCCTGCCACCATAAAGCCCAGGTTGCTCAGCGCATTCACCGGCTCATGAAAGAGCCCAGGCTGAACCCGCTCACACCATCGGGAGACCTCACCAACCGCTTGCTCAACCGCCGCCGGCGTGCCCCAACCATTCCAACCCACAATGGTGTAGCCCACAAAAAAGAGGACGCTTGCGAGCAAGCCAAATTGAAATGGCCGATAGGCACTGGCGGGAGTATTCATAACGTCTTAATTCCGGTTAAGCACGACCCGATGAGTTTCTCGAAGACGG
>JAFMIA010000064.1:0-12919 GCA_017854255.1 Pseudomonadales bacterium | reverse complement strand
CGCGGGCGGCAAGGATCCGCGTTTTCGAAAAACCCACTCCGAAAGCTAGCGCGCTTACGCGTAGGCGTCTTTCAACAGCAGATCCTCTCGCAGGGTTTTGGAGGCCAAATAATAATGCAGCGCAGACCAAATGTTGCCGCCCACCGCAAGAACGAGCAGCGAATAGCGAATGGAATCAACCCCATAGTCTGCTGAAAAATAATCACTCAGCATGCCCGCAAACACCGGCCCCAAGCCCAAGCCAATCAAATTCAAGACAAACAATAGGATCGCCGAGGCAGTCGCGCGCATCTGCGGCGGCACCAGGGTCTGGGTCATACCGAAGGTTGGACCCAAATACATCGGGCCAAGAATCGCGCCCGGCACCGCCAAAATGAGCGCCATCACCGGATCTTGGGTCGTGTAAAAAAAGACCGCAAACGGCACCGATAAAAAGGTCGCAACCCCTGGGAACAACATATACCAGCGTTGGTCTTTCTGGCCGAACCGGTCACCCAAATAGCCCCCCAAAAAGGTGCCAATGACTCCGGTCAAACCGATTAAAAACAGATAGCTTGAGGTTTCGGCCAGGCCGTAACCATGAATGCGCATGAAAAACGACGGCATAAACAACGCCACGCCATAGCCCACAAACGCGTGCAGCGAGCCGGCAAAGGATAGATGCCGAAATGAGCGCAAGCCCCACATAAACCGGATGGTTTCTTTTAACGGGATTTGCACTTCAGGTACTTTCTGCTGCGCAACAGGACGATGTAAGCCGCGCACCGGCTCGCGAATGGTTAAGTAAACAACCAAGGACAAGATAATACCGGGGCAACCGACCAGCAAGAAAGCCAGCCGCCAGCCATAATACTCACCGATCCAGCCGCCCGCTAAGGTGCCGATCGCACCCCCGATGGGGATGCCCATCGCGTAGATGGCCAAGGCCGTGGCCCGTTTATTTTCTGGAAAATAATCAGAAATCATCGAATGGATTGGCGGCGAACACCCGGCCTCACCAATCCCAACCCCGACTCGCGCGAGCAGCAAACCGCCAAAGGATTTGGCGGTACTGGTCATCATCGTCATCCCGCTCCAAATCAGAATCGCAAGGGCTACGATATTTTTACGAACGCCCACATCGGCCCAGCGCGCAATCGGGATTCCCGCAATGGTGTAAAACAAGGCAAAGGCAATTCCGCCTAGCAATCCCAGCTGGGTATCACTTAAATCAATCTCTTCTTTAATCGGCTCAATCAAAATCGAGAAGATCTGCCGATCAACAAAATTAACAATATAGATCAGCAAGAACATGCCTAAGGCATACCTTAAATAACCTTTGCTGTACCCCGTCTCTGAGGCGACTTCGGCATCACTTTCATTTGAATTCATCGATCGGTTTCCTTTAACGCCTTAACCTCAATAATCTATAACCTTGGCCTTGCCTTTTTAACCGCTCGCTTACAAGGCCAGGCGATTAAAATACGATCTGTCACTTGTCTGCTACCACCTCAAAGAGCCAAACGTCACCCTCACCCACCATGGCTAAAATCGCATCATCACTTGCGTCTTCTGAACCCAGCCCATATTTTTTTGAAAATTTTCGCATGACGGCCGGCACCACGGGCTCGTCCAATAACCGCTTGAGTCGCTGCGGATAAATCGCGCCGTCCACCCGAATCAGGATGGCGTTATTCTCAACAATATGCCCCGGCCACTGTTTCCAAATCTTGCCGACAACGGTGTTCATATAACCGCTGACAAAATAGAGTTTTTGCTCGACGACCACTAACCAGATCGTTCGAGCGGTTGCAGGCGCCATGGTTTGAAACTCAATAACCTCTCGCCCGGCTAAAAAGGACCAATCCGACAAACCGCTGCGAACCTCGCCAGAGGAAAAGGCGCCGCCCGACAGCATGCCGTAAGGGCCATCTGCAAACCGCATTGCCACCAAGCCCGACGTGATGATCACGATGACCAAAACGGCAACAACAACCAGCTTTTGGCGTAGCTTCATGGCGCACTTCCTTTTTAGGGCACTCAAAGACAGTATCACACTCGATGGCCGGACTCAGTGCTATTTTGGCTTGATCCAGCGCGCCGCGCACTTGGTCAGCAAGGGTTAAGACTTGATCACGGAAGCCTCCGGCAGCATTTCTTTTGTTCGCAATTTCTGCTTTGATTCGCTCAATAGTTTAACAAGAGCAAACGCCAATGATTGTCCACGGCAAAACGATAGAGAAACACGCTTTTGAGGCAGCAACTGGATGGGTGATCAAGCCAGAAGGCGCCTGCAAGGCAGAAACTTGCATTCCCTTACCTTTCGCAACCGACACCGAAGACCTCCCCGCCGTTGCACTGGCCAATGCAATGAACCTGCCGCTCGTTGAAGAACCCAGAATGGATGTGCTTGCGATCGGACCAGACAGCCTGGGCGGTCGCGCGGTATCCAGTGCCAAAGCGCCCGATCTGTGCCTGCCAGACCTGGATGGCACATTGCATCGCTTATCCGACTTTCTAGGGCAAAAAATTATTGTTTATGCCTGGGCGCCCTACTGAGGCTGCGCAAATCACTTGTCCGTGTGGCGAGCATTACGAGACGAAGTTCATCACCTAGGGGTTGAACTGATCACGGTTGGTCTTGATAGTCTCGGGTCCAGCGGCTGTCGAGCGGCCATTGAAGCCGCAGCACCAACCCATCCAGCCCTAATTGATACCCACCATGATGTCGCACGGTTATTTGGCGTCGTCAATATTCCACAATCTATTTGGATTGACGAGCAAGGGATGATCATCCGAGGTGTGACCTCAGCGCCACCGCCGCCTGTTAGTGATGCGGGTGCACCCACTGGTCCACCACCGGATTTACCCGCCCGCATGATGGACATCATGGGCGAAGCCGCGCACATTGAAAGTGACCCCGCGACCTATCACGCCGCCTTAAAAAACTGGATAACCCACGGCGCTGACAGCCCTTATGCCCTTTCAGCCAGTGAGGTGATTAACCGATCCGGGCCGCAATCGACCGAGCGCGCCTTGGGGCATGCGCATTTTGAGCTGGCCTGTGAGGCGGTTGTGCAGGATCAAAAGGCCATTGCGGTTGAACACTTTCAGGCCGCGCATCGGCTCGTACCCGACAGTTGGACCTACCGTCGTCAGGCCTGGTCTTTGGAGACGGTCGCCGCTGCAGGTCCCTTCGAGCGATTTTGGCAGGGTCCTCATCCCGACCATCCAGAGCAGTGGCCTTATGAAGGCGACTGGTTAAGCGATATTCGTGCGGAAGGCCCAGCTAATTATTATCAGCCTTGGGAGGACTAAGGGGCGCCATTCAATACCGCGCAGACCGCAGAAGAGGGTCCCTATTTTTGAATCCCATTGATTCTGGGCGGCATACGCCGACTCAGCATCTCGGCTGATTGAGCGCTCACGCTTTTTGTGATGTAGTTCAACCCAAACAAAACTGTTGCTCCTAACACAACGCAAGGAAACCACATGACACTCGAAGTCATCGGCGCCGGCTTTGGCCGAACCGGAACCCTCTCGCTTAAATACGCACTCGAGATGCTCGGCTATCAAAAGTGCTACCACATGATGGAATTGCGAAATCACCCGGATCATCAAGGCCTCTGGCAGGCCGCGCATCGTGGTGACGCCGTCGACTGGCCTGCGCTTTTTTCAGGTTATACGGCAACGGTCGACTGGCCCAGTTGCAACCTCTGGCAGGCACTGAGCGTGGCCTACCCGGATGCCAAAATCATCTTGTCCCTGCGTGATCCTGAGAAGTGGTACGACAGTGTCATGAACACCATTTACGCCTCGTCCAAGGCCCGCTTTGATAGTGATGACCCTGCTAATCAGGCCGCCGGCCAATGGGCGATGGAGATTATTTGGAACCGGGTTTTCGATGGTCGTATGGATGACCGGCAACATGTTATCGAGGTTTTTAACCGACACAATGACGCCGTTATTAAGACCGTCGAGCCGGCGAAGTTACTGGTCTTTGAGGCGGTGAATGGCTGGCCTGCGCTGTGTGATTTTTTAGGCAAAGACCTTCCCGCCGAGCCCTATCCTCGCGTCAACTCAACCGAAGACTTTAAAAGTATTTGGCACAAGACCTCAGAAAAAGAATAGCGCTAACGCCGCATTGACTCCGCTTGAATGAGCTGCGCGCTGCAGCTAAAAAAGCGCAGGATTAACCCTCTGCATACAGCAAACGGGCATCCAAGGGACGCGGCTGTTGCAGGTTTTCACGGCCTGGTGATTGCAGTGCGCCTCCAGCGTGACGGCGCTGCCTCCGAGTTAGGTTATCTTCGATGAGCGTTAGCACGCGGCCCGTGATCAATCCGCCCCGCCTTTGGGCTCAATAAAAGCATGACTCGCACGGCCGATGGTTGCGACAATGAAGGTCGCGGCGGCTGAATTAACCCCTGGCCTTGGTCAATCAAGGGTGTTGGCACGTGATTATCTGGCGTATTCTCAGGAAACAAAACTAAAAAAAGGCGATCACTATGTCAGCAACCGGTCAATGGGCAGTCACCCTGAAATCCCCGATGGGCGCGCAAGATGCAACGCTTTCTCTCACCGAGGAAAACGGCGTGCTGTCTGGCTCGATGGCAGGCCCGCAGGGTGAACAGACCTTTAACGATGGCGCAGTAGACGGCGATGCGCTGACCTTTAACATTGCGATGACGCAGCCCATGCCAATGACCATTGAGTGCCAAGCCGTGATCTCGGGCGATAGCATTTCAGGGACCGCGAAATTAGGCGCGTTCGGTCAGGCGACCTTCGAAGGGTCTCGCAAGTCTGATTAGAGGGTGGGTCGGGCGCGCGATAGCATCCCTTCATTCGCGCTGCTTGCGCAAACTAACTTAGTGACGCTTGTTTGAGAACCCGCTTTCATTCGAAGCGATGTAATGGTTTTTCGAACGATGAGAAAAGAACGGGCGCCGCGCTGACGCGCGGCACCCGATTCGCCCTAAGGTATTTTCAATGACGGGATACCGACCCGCAGAATAGCCTCAAAAAAAACCGATGGGTTAAGGATGTTTTATGAATCATCAGCAAACACGAATTCGCCAAATATCCCTTACCGGGCTACTTTGCTTCGCAGGCTTTTCTGCGTTCGGTCATGGGGTTGTTCCGAATGTGCCCGCGAGCGAACGAGACATCCACTTTCCTGATGTAAAAGGGTACCAGACCCTGGTTTTGGATCTGCACACCCACTCTGTTTTTTCGGACGGTCATGTTTGGCCAACGATTCGAGTTGCTGAGGCCGAGCGCGATGGGCTGGATGGCATCGCGGTCACGGAGCACCTTGAGTGGCAGCCTCACCTTTTGGATATTCCGCATCCAGATCGAAATAGATCATTTGATCTGGCAACCCAGGCTGCTGAAAAATTAGATCTTTTAATTATTCCTGGCATAGAGATCACCCGTAATGATGAGGCAGGACACATGAATGCCGTCTTCATAAAAGATGCAAACGCTTTGGTGCGGCAACGCGGGGCCGACACTTACCTTCCAGAGCATCAGTTTGCGGATGAGGCGCAAGCCATCGCGTTTGCGAGAGCCGCATCAAAGGGCGCATTTTCTGAGGCGCATCCAGTTCAGATCGATGGGACTGCTGTCTGGGCGCCTTTTGTTAATAAAGCCGCTTACGTAACCCTCGTTGCTTATGACCTTGCAACAACTCAATCGGCGGCCGAAGTGCTGAAACTGGCGAACGATCAGGGTGCCTTCACCTTCTGGAATCACCCGAAATTCGCAACGCCCAAGGCAGCGCTGGGCGCATTTCACCAAGAACAGGTTCAAGCCGGTCGGCTGCATGGCGTCGAGATAGTGAACGGTGGCCGATTTTACGAAAATGCTTTTAGGCTTGCCCTCAAACACAACCTGACGCTGATTGGCACGTCCGATGTGCACAATTTGATCGACTGGGACTATCAGCCTGAAGCCGGTGGACATCGACCGGTGACACTGGCCTTTGCGGCTGAAAAATCGAATGAAGCCGCAAAAGAAGCCTTGTTTTCTCGTCGAACCGTGGTCTGGTGGCAGAATACGCTAATCGGTCGGCCGCCCGAGCTAAACGCCTTATTGCAAGCAAGCCTGAAAGCAACAAATCCTGTTTGGAAAGGCACTACCGTGCAGGTCACACTCGTTAATGACTCAGACGCAACCTTCCAACTCCGAAACCTGTCCGATTATAGTATTCGCCGGCACGGGCCGGTTATTGAGGTGGCGCCCAACAACACGACCCATATTGAGTTTCAAATCGCGAAAGGATCCAAGGACCTTTTGGTTGAATTTGAAGTGATGAACACGCTCGTTGCGCCAAATACGTTCGCAACCATTCGGTTTGATATTTCAGTACCCGAAGAATAAGCGTTACCCCCGTCTCTGTTTTGACGCGGGGGTATAATTGCTTGTTCTGATTAATCTAGTTGCAGTGGGTCTAATGCTGTTCCGGGCGGATAGTTGTCCGCAATCTGGTACATCCCATCGAAGGTAATGGCCGAGCCCAGCGTCATAATGCCCTCATCGTTAACGTTACCCGGCGTCAGTTGGGCGATCGCGCACCGGTCTTTATTCATTGGCGCTTGCAATACGGTGAGCACGAGCCCATCGGGTCCAGCCTCGATACCCAATTCGGTGAGCGTTGATCTAAGCATCCCACCGTGCGCTTCGAAGGTGACCGCGCCAGAGAACCGCATCGCTCCCGTCGCACTACCATCCGCTGCGAAAGCGAGATCGCCACCCGGTACTGCGGCAAAACGAAAGGCCCCATCCTCAGCAAGCGTTGCGCCCTCACTCAAGGTGATCGACCCGCCGGCTGCCTCAACGTACGCCTTAAAACTCGCCTTTACACCCCATGTTAATCTGTTAAACGTCATTGCAGCTCCATTGGTTACAAAGCGTAAAGGATGGCCCAACCTGCAACAAATTGCACCTTTGTATCCTCACCTTGCGCCTTGCACGCCAGGGCGTCTTCGATCGAGGCGAACCAATGGGCCAAAAACGCGAAGAACCGGTCGCATTGGGTAAGCCTCAGCACCGTTCGGCATCTCCATCACCCTCTGACGCCCTAGCCAAAGCAGTGTAAGTGCCCCTAGCTTGCCCCCTCAGCGCTGACCAAAGCAGACTTTCTTCACGACCACGCTGCGTTTAAGATCAAGTCGGCTTTGATTTACCACATTCAATATCACGTTTTGAACTGCGTGACGCCGGAGCCGACAATTCGCGCAGGCCAGTACTCAACGCGAGGCAAACCCTGCCGGGCGTATTTTTAAGCTTGCTTGCCGACGCGCACAAACCGAGTCTCGCAACAACACGAGGAGCACTACATGAAACTTTGGCACTGTCAGGATGCACGATCACTTCGAGCGCTTTGGGCCTTGGAAGAAATGGGCCTGCCTTACGAGCTGGAGGTTATGCCGTTTCCCCCAAGATTCCTTCATGCGGGCTACCTTGAGGTGAATCCGCTGGGCACGGTGCCTTACTTTGTCGATGGCGATCATGCGTTAACCGAGTCATCGGGGATCTGCCACTACCTCGTCGAGCGGTACCAGCAATATGACTTCGGTGTCAGGCCAGAGCAGCCCGAGTACGGCGCCTACCTCAACTGGCTGTATCACAGCGATGCAACCCTTACATTTCCGCAAACGCTCTACCTGAGATACACCCAGCTCGAGCCCGATGAGACCAAGGCACTGGTGGGTGAAGATTATAAGAAGTGGTATCTGGCGCGCTTGCGAATGCTCAATGCCAGGGTCACCGATCATGACTATCTGGTCGCGGATCGGTTTACCATTGCTGACATTGCATGCGGTTACGCGCTGTATCTGGGGGAGAACCTGGGTATTTCGAAAGCCTATAAAGCCCCGACGCAAGCGTACCTTGAACGCCTTAAGGCGCGCCCAGGATTTCAGCAAGCCCAGGTTGCGCAGCAGCGCCCGCCCGCCGCTGGGCAACCCTGACCCGTCTCGCGGCCCAGATGCTCCGTTCTCGATTTCAAGAAGGATTCCATCCGATCGCACAGTATTGTTTTGGGCTTGTTAGACGCCCTCATTCTTTAAAAAACCGCAAGTGGTCGATTACCGATTTAGGCCATTGATGCTGATTTCAAGAACCAAAAGGATTGCACAACTCAAAACCGCCTTGAGGCCGGTCGTGGCGATAGAATACGGATAGCCGCACCTATTCGGCGGTGTGCGGTAAGATACCGGACCCTTCAAGGCATTTTGGTAAGCTTCAGGAAGCCGTAAAAGACCTTGCTCTAACCTCGACTGATTCAGGCGCAATACCCATCATGACCATTTCAGAACCCGGCATTCAACTGATCCAAGGCGCCTCGGCAAGCCAAATCCTTTATACCTGTTTGGCGGCGGCGGTTCAGGCGTACCCGGAGGTCTTTAAAGCGATTCAGTTCCCCAAACAGGCGCGGGATTTTAAGCGTCAGTATGCGGCCGTCCTGCCGCGCTTTGAGGCCGCGCGGATCAACCAGTCAAACCGAGCCGACATCGCGCGACTGCTGGCAGAGAACTTTCAGGCGCAGCTGGTCTACCAAAGCGATGAGGGGACCCAGTCGTTACAAGACCATCTGGCAACGCCATCACAAGCACTACCCCTTGAACGCTTACCCGGTAATTGTCAGCCTGGCTGGCAACCCAATCTTCATTTTCTAGACCAAGACTGGGCCGATCTCACACGTCTGGGCGAGGCGCTTTCATCAAAGAACGTCATTTCAAGGGACGCCAAGACCGCTCTGGATTGGCTGACGCAGAACTTGGACAACCCGCAACACGTCGATCTGTCACAACGCAAGGTTGTGATCTTTGGCGCCAGCGCCGAGATGGCGCCGACCACACAATTTAACGCAGCCGGCGCCGAGATACTCTGGCTCGATCTCGCAGCCCCAACGATGCTTGCTGCCTCCGAGCATCGCGGTGGCGGTATTCAATATGTCGCCGACGGCGTCAATTTGCTCACCCAACCCGCTGAGATTCTTGCCACGATCTTGGCATTTGCCGCGGGCGAGCCGCTGGACCTGTGCTTGTACGCGTATGCCCCGGGGCAGGCGCGGGAAATGCGTCTCACCGCCGCGATGAACGCAATCGTGAATGCTTTGCCAGCCCCGCTCATCCGCAGCACGACGCTGCTTCTGTCGCCAACCACAGCGACGCCTCTAGAGGCTCATGATCTCGCGGCGCTGACCGATCGAAAAAATAGTCGCCCGCTCTGGGAGGCATTGCTCGCCCGACTGGGATTACTGGGGCGCGGGGGTGGCGCGGCCCTTCAAGGCGATCAGGGCGCCAGCCGTTCGGTGGTTGGGATTCAAGGCGCAAGCTATCAAGCCGCGCAATATTTGGCAAAGCTCATGACGGCCGAAACCTGGCTGCAACACGGCGCCTTTCCCAATGCCAAAGACGGGCCAATACGCGTGTCCGCCAACACGGCGCCCATTACCCAAACCCGATCCATCGCCCATCCGGTCTTTGATGCGGCCTTTGGCGGCGCGGCAGCGCTTGGCGTGCGCACGTTTACGCCAGTCCAATCGCAGACGTTAAACGGCCTGCTTGCGATACAGGACTGGCTCAATCCGGCCCAACCCGTGCTCGGCAAAATTCGCGTTCATGGCGGCATTCATACCCTGCCTTATCCCATGGATACGGCGCTGCTCGTTGCCGCGGCCATTGGCTTTATCCAGAGACCAAAATTACTTGCCGGTTTATTCAAACGCTAACGCTGGGGCCGACAAAAATTTAGTGCCTAGACGCATTCAGAGACCCGATCGGACTCGGGCACCTTATGACTTTTTGGTTTCGTGGTTTTGGGGTTTCGTGGTTTCGCAATTAGAGCCGACTGACGCGCGATGGATTTGGTAGACTGAAACTCCCATTCAACGAGTCAATCTAATGAGCCTATCCTTATCTGCCGTCGTTATGCCAACCTACCAACAGATTCTGCCCGCGGTATTGGGTTATCTTGAAAAAGGCCGCGCCCACTACGAGGCTGCCGGCGAGGACGTCAACGACGCGGTGCAACTCAAGCTCATTGCAGACATGCAGCCCCTGCACTTTCAAATGGTCTCCGTGGTCCATCACTCAATGAATGCTTTAATTAGCACCGAAACGGGTAATGCCGGGCCGCCTGATTTCTCACTCGCCTTTGACTATGCTGGCCTCACCCACCATGTTCAAACCGCACTGGATGCGGTAAATAGCGCAGACCTTGCTGATCTCGATGCGCGCGCCGACAGCCCCGTTGTGTTTCGGATGGGCAGTCGCGAAATGCCGTTCACCGCTACAAATTATTTACTCAGCTTTTCATTGCCTAACTTTTATTTTCACGCCACCACGGGGTATGACCTGCTTCGCATGCAGGGCGTGAAACTGAGCAAAATGGATTTTCTTGGCGCAATGCGCATGGGTGGCTAGACGTTCAACCGGAACTGCGGGCTGCCGGTACGGCGCCTGCTGGGCGGCGTCCCGTTTTTAATCAAGGAAGGCCGTTTTTCTTCGGGCCATCTAGAATCGCGCGGCCGCCTCGGGCTCGACAATCACCTCGTTCTCGATGGCCCCCAAACCTTCGATTTCAACCCGAACCCGGTCGCCAGGCACAAGCTGCGCTGGCGGTTGCTGCGCAAACCCGACGCCGCTCGGCGTGCCGGTCAAGATGACGTCACCGGCTTCTAGGGTAAACGCGGTCGAGAGGAATTCGATCAACGCATAGCAATCAAAAATCAGATCATCGGTTCTCGAATCCTGCCGGCGCGCGCCATTCACCCAGGTTTGCAGACGCAGATTGTGGGGGTCGATGCCCTCATCAACGACAATCGAGGGCCCTAAGGGACAATGACTGTCCCAGGACTTGCCCATGGTAAAGGACGGCGGGGTACCTCGCATTTGCCAATCTCGAACGCTCACGTCATTGGCCACGCAATACCCGAGAATCACCTCTTTGGCCTGATCCCGCGTGACGCGCCGGCAGTTTCTCGCAATCACCAAGGCGAGCTCGCCTTCGTAGTCCATGGCTTTGCCTTCCTCAGACCAATAGATCGGACTGTAAGGCCCATTGGCTGAAGTTGACTGCTTGGTAAAGACCAAAGGCACCTCGGGCAGCGCCATATTCGACTCTTCGGCATGAGCTCGGTAGTTCAAACCGATCGCGATGATTTTTGGCGGCCGTTTGATGACGGCCTCTAGGATGACCGCGGTTAGTGGGAAATGCGGCGAGTGCTCGCTGACGGAAGCCGCAAGCGCAATGGCGCGAGGACCCGCCTGAATCAGCGCTAGCATTTCCGATGGCAAGCCCGGACACGCGATTGAGAGATCAATCACCCCATCCTCTTTTAAGATACCGGCTCTGGACCGGTTCGATTCAATGAAAGTAATGAGCTGCATCTTCGTTCGTCCTTACGCCAAAGCATTTGATAAGACTACCGGAACAACTCGAACCCCAACAACTCAAGGGCCCTGAGGACAGTAGGCTAGAAATTCGGTTAATCACTGCTCCCTTAAACAGGACAACCGACTCAGTCTAAATGCACAACCCGGCCGAAGAGATTAGTGACCCTAAAAGACTCGAAAATCACGATATAGCGCAATCTTTCGCTGCAGGTTGCTTACCAGATCCCTTCGGTTTCGACTAACGTGTAGAGGCGTTCCGCCATTGTACGCAGCTCGCCCGCTTTAAAATGGCGATCTAAAACCATTAACTGGTCAACACCAATCTGCCAGCGCAGGGAGAAATAACGAGCCGCTTCTCGCGGAGATCCCGCAACGTTGAAAGGTGCCATGTCGGTTGCAATATTTTCTCCACCAATAAGCCAGAATTTTTCTTGATGGTTTATCGCATTTCTGAGTTGGGCGACCAATATACTACCTGCAAGGCTCCACTCAACTGATGCTTCAATTGCCGCAAATGACACGAGCCCGCTCTCGGTGACTTCACCCATCAAGGCGGTTAACTTTTTCTGTCGCCAGTTTGTAAGATCCATACTCACTTTAATTCTCGATACCAATCCAAAGGGTTAGGACATAAACCAACCGGTCATAGACCATCGTGGTTCTTTTGCAAATGGTGTCACGTAGGTGACTGAATGAATATGTTTTATGTCAAATAATGAGAGCGCATTGAACTGAGGTGTCCATGCATCCTTTACACGACCGCTATGATCGTAAAATTGAAGAAGACCGCCCCAATCAGGATGCCAATGCGGACTCAAGCTGAGCACATAGGCCAGCTCTCGTCGAACATGAGCGACCTCATCCCTATGTCGCGTTATAAAATCTCCTTCCCGAAACCTTGTTAACTGTGCATCGGCGTGGGACACGTCGCGCTTACCCGTAATCCGGCTAACAATATCGATCATTTCCGCAGAGGAGAACAATTCCCCAAGTTCTTTAAGAATTTCAACCCCCTGCCCGTTAGCAACAGGGAGCGCATTTTTAATATACTTTGGCATCACGGTTTCGTACTGGTAGCCGATGCCTCTGGAAGCTAAATCATTACGCTCGGATTCCCGGGCACGTTGCTCCGGAATACTACGGCTTTCACATTCCTGCACAGAAATGGTTTTAGCTTGGCCCTCAGAAAAAAAAGCCTGATAGAGCGGTAACGTTTGATGCAGTAGCGCCCCTGCCACTTTTTCAGCGACATCATCGTCTAGCAAACCCTCGATTCGCACGCGGGAATCCCGACTAAATTCGCGTCTGAGACCCTTTAAATTGAGATTTTTATTAATCATCTTTCGATCTATAGGCAAAAAAAAGGGGCTATAAAGCCCCTTTTCTCGAACGAACGACCCGATTAGAAGCCGTGCTTCAAACGCAGGTAGTAGCTTGAACCAAACATACGATAAGTCGAAGGATCCGTATTCGCATTGAATCCTTGGTCTAAGTATGGCGGTGCTTCATCCGTGATATTGGTAAGACCTAGAGTG
>JAFMIA010000063.1 GCA_017854255.1 Pseudomonadales bacterium | reverse complement strand
CGGCTGCTTGGTCGACCGACGTGAAACCATCCTCCAGGTGCGCATGCATGAATCCGAGAACTTTCATCACGCCTACGGGATCCATCCGAGG
This sequence comes from Pseudomonadales bacterium, assembly GCA_017854255.1. Taxonomy (GTDB): domain Bacteria; phylum Pseudomonadota; class Gammaproteobacteria; order Pseudomonadales; family Azotimanducaceae; genus UBA9926. The sequence continues at coordinate 17,089 of JAFMIA010000063.1, read as the reverse complement.
GGTGATATCCACCAGCGTCAGGCTACGAAAGGAACCGGGCGCCAGCTCGCCTTCTGCGATCAGCGCCGCCAGCCCCGAAAGCGAGGCACCAACAATCGCCGGCCTGCTGGGGAGCTGACCCGCTATGGCGATCAGGTCGTCCGCAAACGCTTCTATTTGATAAGCCCCATCTGCCGCCCAGTCACTGTCTCCGTGCCCCCGAAGGTCGATCGCGACAGCCAACCAGCCTGCCTTTGACAGTAGCTCCGCGGTCTGCCTCCAGGCGTGCCGAGTCTGGCCGCCTCCGTGTCCCAACAGAACGGGAGGTGCGCTATCGTTGCCCCAACGGCTCCCCCGAATGGTTAGACCTGAGGGGGTGTTGAACGTGACATCCAGCATGAAAAGTAGTATCTGCACATATGATATGTTGCAATACTATACGACCATGACAACAACAGCAAAGAGGCTTTCGGCAATGGGTCAGGAGAAGCGCAATGCCTCCGCGGAAGAGGGCGTTCCGTTGTGGCGCAAGGCGGCGACGTGGGACGCAGAACAGGACCCCGGGTTTTTGATCGCGGACGTGGCACGGTTGCTACGTGCGGCCTTCGAGCGACAGATCTCCGAGACCGGTCTCACCCGCACGCAATGGCAAGCGCTGGTCTACTTGATCCGCCTGGATGGTCTAACCCAGACCGAGCTCGCACAACAACTGGACATCGGTAAGGCAACGATCGGCGGCGTCGTCGATCGGCTGGCCCGGGCAGGCCTGGTGGAGCGACGCGACGACCCGGTAGATCGGCGCGCCAATCGGGTTTACGTGACGGATGCTGCGAAGCAGTTGGTTCCCCTCATGCGTTCCAAGGCAGCCGAATTGTACGACGAGGTGTTCGGCGAACTGCCTCCGGGGCAACGTGAGCACATGTTCAATGGCTTGCAACGTGTGCGTCTGAAGCTGCTAGACAACTCCGGCTGAACTCAAAGAGATCGACGTTGCAATACACTGACCGGCAATACCACGGAGAAGCACGGCGCCCAGATTACGGGGCCAGGTGATGTCTTTGACTACTGCGGTGCCGACGTTCTGCAGATATCGTTAGACGTCCTCGGCAGCCATCCCGGATCCCAACCCGTGGCTGGTGCGCGATTGCCGAAATTGAGGCATCGGGAACACGTTGCCTCGGATCCAATGGATGCTGCCTAATGTTGGACTGATGAATACTCGCAGCCGCCGACAAGGGGTGTAGTGCATGCGCTCGGTGTTTGGTGTCTGACGTGATGTGAATTTGCAGTCCGGCACTCTATTTAGCATCCCGATACAAAGCCTCGGAGTACAGTCGCTGCTTTCCGAGGCTTCGTATCACTATGACTATGCTCCCATGCGAACGCGGGTTGTGGATCCTGAACGCCAAGCGCAGGATTTGCCGGACCGGCAGTGGGCGCGCGCCCTGATCGGCAGTACAGCTGCCTCGGGCGATGGGGTCCATTGCGAGCGCCCGAAGAGCGACGAAATCGGCCTGAATCTAGCCGAAAAGTGAGCTGACGTGATCTGGGGGTATCTATGGGGGCATTTCTAGCGCTTAGCAGAATAATCTATTGATTTATAAGGCGATGTGATTGCCGCCACCTCCACCACATTAAGATCGCCCCTTGATATCTTGGGGCGCGTCTTTTTTCAGCCTTTAATTGGGCTCACTTTTTCAAACAAGCCGTCCAATAATGACAAAGCGATTAATTCCTGGTCGTTTAAGACCTGGAATGCCTGCAACGCGCCAGCAACGCTAAACGCAGCCAGTCTGAGTATGGTGATGAGAATGGCGTCAGACCTTGATTGGTATTAAGGCAATTTGAACGCAACTCCCTTAAGCATTTCCGGCTTTCATTGATAGGGTCAAGGTAGATGATTGTCGATGCAACAGTGTCCCTGTACGATGAATGTCGATTAGATACCGAAAAACCCGCGATTATGGTAGCAGTCCCAAGTATCCTCCATCGGCGAACGTTCCCAATCGTCCTTACTACTTTTATAATATTAATAACAGCGATCTGTGCACGCGCTACGCCTGAGCTAAAAGGGCAAGCTACCCGCTCTGCGGCGAGCTCTGCGGTGAGTCAAGCGATCACCGTGATGACCTACAATATTCAGCAATTAGGGTATCCGAATTGGATCGCGGATCATTTCGAAAAACAACGGCTAGCACTGATCCCAGAAACCATAGAGACGTTTGCACCGCGGCCTGATGTCCTTGTATTACAGGAGGTATTCACCCAACACGCTTATGATTTCTTACTGAGCACGCTCTCTGAGGTGTATCCCTATCACACCCAAGTTGTTGGAGAGGATTGCAAGGATCCTCGCTGGAAGAGTATCTCTGGTAATTGCCGGATGAGTTTGTACAAGGGTAATAGCGGGCTACTGATTTTCAGTCGCTGGCCAATCGAGCAGCAGCACGCTTATGTGTTTGATGCCGTGCGGGTCAGTAAGACATTTGATTTTTTAGCTCGTAAAGGCGTGGTCTACGCAAAAATCGAAGTTGCGCAGAATGATCCAAACCGATTAGCAGAGCCTATGATGCTGCACGTTTTTGGAACGCACCTTCAAGCATCGGCGGCAGAGCATGATATTCGACTGCTGCAGCTGGATGAAATGCGCCGTTTCATTGATGGTTTTGAGATTCCGAAAGATCAAGCCGTGATTCTTGCAGGTGACTTCAATATCAGTTCAATCGATCAGTCAGGTTTCAATGATATGTTAGCGCATGCCATGGCCAAGGTGACGTTGGAAAAAGGCGGCGTAGGGTCAATTTCTGACAGCACCAATGGATATCGGCGTTTACTCAAAGGCAAGAAAGCGGAAGGCAGGGCTGATTTAACCCTCGACTATGTGCTTTTTCGTCGAGATCATCTTCAGCCAATGAACAAACCAAAATTGCAGGTGATTGATTTTAAATCTAGCGTTGCCTGGCGAGGAGATCGATTATTTAAGCCGAACGTCGAACTCAATGATCTGTCGGATCATTACCCTGCGATCATGCAGTTCGAGTTTTCGGTGAGCGATTGACGAGCCTTGTCCGTTATCGGATGGTAAAGGTATCTGAAGTGGTCGTTAAGGCCTTTGTGCTGCCGTCTGATAGGGTCACCAAGCCGGTGTGTTTCATTCTATATTGGCCTAGCCGTGTATCTTCCGCAGTTCCCCAAGAGAGGTGCGCGATTAGCGCATTTGATTTTTTCGCTTTCACCCAACGAATTTTAGTTGACCAGTCATGGTCGTCACTGACTTTCACCCAACGATCGCCCTGTAGCATCTCGACACTCATAAAATAGGCATCACGATTGTAATGCGCGGTCGGGTTGCCCGAATAAAAGCGGGTGGTAACGCTGTCACCGCGATTATAGATTTTTTGTTCTAAGGGTAAAGGAAGATCAAGATTTGCGTCCTCGTTCATTCGATCGAGGCTCGCATCATGCAGTCTCAACATTGACGATTTGCCGCGCCAATCATCATAGGCTAGCGAAGAAGTTAAAATCGTTTGCTGTTGCAAGGAAGTGGCAAGTTCGGCGGCAACCTGCTGGTAAGCCGGCAAAGTCCAGCGACCATGCAATGTGTGACCCGCTTCATATTGCTGTAGATCGTATTCCTCCGGGGTGGTGACGTAACCGGCGTAACCGTTTGAATAACCCGCAAGTACAACATCCGTCGCCCAGTCGCCTAGCTGCGCCTTTACGGTTTGTCTAAGCCGTCGGCCTGCCATAGTCGTAACCTCAGCGGGTAGCGCGAGAATCGCAAGCTGGCCTATTCTGGCAACTGTGACCGAGCGTATTTGTGACTGCAGCGGTGGGTTGCCTGATCCTGTTTCAAATAAGATCGCTTTTGGTGACTGGCATCGCCTTACAGCCTCGGTTGATTTTGGTGGGCCAACGATTAGTTTGATCAGAAAGTCGAGGAACAGACTTTGCTCTGTCATGCCTTCTTTAAATAGAAAATGACCCCCGCCATCTTCGCTGGATCCGCCTGCAAAAGAATATCCATAAGCCGATGGACAGGTGTGTTGTGTGCCCTGTCCAGAATATTTACCCGTTACTTCAAAGTGCGATAAATCGACATAAATTTGGCGGTAATCGATGCGCCCTTTTAGCAATTCGCTGGCATCGTTAAAAAGCGCCAGGGCAACCGCAACTTGTCTTTCGCCAATAATTTTTGTGCTGTCAAAATCATCCTCTCCAGGGCCGGTATTGTTGAGGTTTAAATTCGGCGTCACATCACCCGGATTTGACTGGGCAAAGGCCGCAACAAAGTCATTCTCTTGCTCGTAGGTTACGCCCTTCTGTTGTTCTACGCTCAGGGATGCATAGCCCTTGTTGTCGCCTGAAATCAGTCGATTGAAAAAGGTCATGGAGGTTGGGTGAACGGGCAGCCAGTTTAGTAAGCCAATATCACCGCTCTGATCGACAAACTTCAAGAGCGTCATGTCTTTATCAATCGAGTCAGCGTACTGCGCCCGTTCTGACTCGGGGTTTTGTTGATAGGCAATCAGCGAGCGGTTAATGCCGGCGTTTTCAACCCGCCCCCGATTAATGTAAATATTGCCGGGTTCTAAATCTTCATGTGCTTGGTCGATCGACTCAACGATGCCATCAACGATATTGTTAAAGTGTTCAGGGTAAAACCCACCGTCTAAGGCAAGATCTGTACGCGAGTGCCAGTAGCCGGTTGGCGCTGCGTGGGTGTGGGTGGCGCTGATTATAACGTTGTCTATTTGATATTGATCGCGGTATCGCGTCTTAAGACGACTTAAGACCTCAAGCGTAATATGGTGTTCAATACTGCCAATATCGGCGCTCACGAAAACAAGGCGCTTCTTGAGTTGAGCATCGGCAATGATAAAGGCTCTCGCCTTTTGGCGGATATGAATACCCTCTGAAATCTGGTCTTCTCGACCAAACCCCCACAATTGAATCCCAAAGGCCGGGCCGGTAATGTCCGCGATACCACGACCGACGTGGTACTCATATGGCGCGTCGCCAAAGGCGTCTATCGACATAAAAAGCAACGTTAAGAATAGGCTCAATGCTTTTTTCATAAAGGCCAGACCGTTCAATCGTAGGGCTTAAAACTGAATTTTTGCCCTCCAATGCTCGCTTCATACATTAAGCCGCCTTTTGCCATCGTGAAGACCGCAACCCCGTTGCTATAGGCAGTCTCGACGGACACACCCTGTTTTATCAGCACAGCACTCGCCTGAGCGCCAAATTCAAAATGTCCTTCCGTAAAGCGATCCGTGTCCTGTTTTTCTTTGAAGAAAATAATTTCTCTGAACGCTTGGCCACCGAACTGAAAGCCAAGGGAAATTTGCTTCAAAGATGCCGAACCAAGGACTTGTCCGTTTTGGAAAACCTCTCCTTTGCCACTCGCGCCACCAATGCCAATGCCGCCCTTAGCGACATTGTGGAACAGCGCGAAACCATTGGCTTGTTCAAAGAAAGCCTCGAGTTCGGGAACCGCTCTAAATGCTTTAAGGGCAATCATTGTTTTCTTGCTGGCCCCGGTGTCCGGATCTCGACTTTCCTTCATTGGATCCCAAGCCGCGCTTGAAGTGATCGTGCACGCCGAAAATAGTAAAAGGGTGAGTAGTCTTTGGATCATGGCTCGGCTCAATTTAGGTATAAGTTTTAGGCAATGGTACCGCACAGGAGGAGAATTGCTTGCCAAGACCGATAATGTAAATGAATTACCAGCAAGCATTTTTAAATTGGGCGGATTCATGAGCGTTGATAATCATTCGATAAAGCACTCAAAAAGTACCGACCCGAAAATCAAACGTTCTGTCCCACAGCTTTGTCAGTTTAAGTGCCAAATCCGTTTGTAAAAAATTAAAAGAGGTCTTCTGCACAGAACATAATGGTTTCCGACCTGATTAGGTTTTGAACACCGAATTGTTTATCCACGATCACATGCTGGCTTGTAAGCTGTCGCACTGTTTCCTGGATTAAACTATCAGCTAACCACGCATTCCGGATCGCCGATGTGGCGGGTCACCATCGATCGAAACGCGGCGCGACCGATACCGAGCTGCACCAGATCCTTCTGGGCGAACAGGGCAGCCTCGCGGCTGATGGGCTTGGGGTCTCGAGCTTTCATATGCGCTTCAGCGACGCGTTCCATTTGAATAAAACTGCCAACGGCTTCGGCAACGCTGTTGCCAACGGCCAGCAGGCCATGGCTTCTTAGAATAATCGCACGGGTTTTACCCAGCGCATCTGCGATGCGTTGCCCGGCTTCCAAGCTTTGCACCTGCACTTCCTCGTCATCAAACAGGGCATGGTCTTCAAAAAAGATACAAGACTCCTGGGTAATGGGTTGGAATAGGCGCGCTTCAGCCGAAAACGGCGTGCCCCAACCTGTGTGCACATGCACAGCGCTCACGGCATCTTGGCGGGTCTGCAGGATCGGTTGGTGGATGTAGTAGCCGGCAACATTGACGAATCCGGTGCCGGCAGCAAGGCTGCCGTCCGGTGCCACTAAAACCAAGTCATCCGTTGTGGCCAGATGGTAGGACACGCCATAGCGTAGCATCCAAAAGTGATCGGTTTGCTCGGGATCGCGCGCGCTGATATGGCCGTCTCCAGCATCGCCCCAGCGGTTCGCTGCCAGAAGCCGATACCCTAAGGCGCAGTCCCGTTTGCGCCGAGCGCGGACCTCTTCAACGGTTCTTTCTTCTGGATTGCTGCCTTTAATTTGGTTCATCTGGGATGTGCCTTGCGCTGTGATTGGCTTAGGAGTGTTTATGCCTTGTGCGGGTTGCGTTGTCCAGTGCAGCTGGTAATCACAAAAACTGAGTCCTGAGTTTAAGGCTCGTAGACCGTCAACGAAAAGACACTCGATAACTTTCCGCGGCAGCCTTAACCCCTTATGTGAGGTAAAAAAAGGGTGCAGGTGCCCTGCAACTGCCCAGGTAAGTAGTTTTGCCGTGCGGTGTTGGGCAGGTCGGTGGTCGAGTCGATTTTGTTGCGTTGCTATTTTTTGAATTAAAAGACCCGGGTAGTAGTGTTTCCTAAGTACGGCAGTACATTATGAAGACGTGCTTGGTGCGAAATTGACTGGCCAAAGCAGGATTCCGTCTTGGGTCGTCCTGTGCGACGATATTGGGCAATCCACGGCTGTTATCAATGTGAAGAAGGTCCAATTATGCAATCGACGACAAGTGCGCTCAGCGCTAAGTTTTTCTATCGTAAACCCCTCTTAGTCGGGGAGCCGAAACCGGTTTTTGGATTGGCACCAAGTGATCCTGACCGTCCTGATCAAGAAAGCCATTTCAAGACCGTAAAAGATGCCAGAGGGCAGAATCACAGCCTTTCTGAGGCCGGCTTTGTGTTGCTTGAGCACGAGACAGCGGTTTCAGATTTTTATAATGACGGCCACGTTGCAGAGATCTACTACCCCGAAATGCAGGCGTTGGCGCAGCAAGAAACGGGTGCGGACAAAGTGTTTGTGATGTCGCATATCACCCGCAATGAAGCCGACGCGGCCCTGGGCAAGCGGCTGGGTGCCCATCGATTGGTCCACAACGATTTCACGCCTAATTTTGAAAGCACCATTGCGCCGTTGCTTGAAAATATTGAGCAGACGCCGAGCCGCATTGCGGTCTACAACCTCTGGCGGCGATTTGATGCAGACGGTCTGGATGCGCCCTTCGCCGTCTGTGATTCGCGATCGGTTGCCGTGCCTGAGCTGGTGCCGACGGATCTTCATAATTATGGAAGCGGTGAAGGCTTTGCGGTTGAAATCTATCAGTCTTGTTTTTCTGAACAGCATCAGTGGTATTTCTATCCGAAAATGATGCGGCACGAAGTATTGATGTTTAAAACGTATGATTCAGCAGAGCAGCCCTTTTTACCGACCTTGCACAGCGCGTTTGATGACCCGAATTATGAAGCGGGTTCCGCGGCCCCCCGAGAAAGTGTTGAAGCCAGGGCAATTTGCTTGTTCTTTTAAATCCTGGGCGAACTTCGGCATTAACCTGATGCGGCGGTTAATGCGCTCATTGCACGAACAATGCGTACCCAGCCGCCAGACCGCCAACCGTAAAGCAGTAATAAGAAAAGTACCGCAGCTGCGCTCGGCGCACGAGAGAGATCATCCACTGACAGGCAACCAGACCGGTCACAAATGCGGCAACAAACCCAGCGGCAAGCACCGTCATTTCACCAGATTCAACGTGAAAGCCGCCATCAATGAGGTCTTTGGCGATTTTTCCAAAGATTAAGGGCACCACCATCAGAAACGAAAATTTGGCGGCGCGCGTTCGGTCAATCCCTAGAATAACAGAGGTTGATATGGTCGCCCCGGAGCGCGAAATGCCGGGCAGTATGGCGACGGCTTGGGCGAGGCCAATGACGAAGGCATGGCGGTAGGTCACGTCACGCTCGGTATTTTGAGCGCGATCGGCAATAAATAATAAGATTCCGGTCAGCCAAAGCATGGCGCCAACCAATAGGATTTGGCGGTCGAAAAGCAGCTCGAGTTCCTTTGAAAATAGAACGCCGACAAGGGCGGCAGGAATCATGCTGAGAACGATTTTCAGACTGAATTGCCATTCTGGCCCGCGCAGGTCGCTGAATAAGCCCTTGGTGATTTGAAACACATCGGCCCTGAAGACAACGAGCGTGCTGAGCGCGGTCGCGAGATGCACAACGATCGTGAACATCATGCTTTCTTGCGGCAGGCTGGTGTCCCCCAACAGCACCTTGCCGAGCTCGAGATGGCCGCTGCTACTAACCGGTAAAAATTCGGTAAGGCCCTGCACGATCCCTAAAACAATTGCTTCAAAGTACGTCACGTAAATCCCCCATGGTTCGACGCCCATTCTAAGGGATTTTCGGAGCGGATCCTTAGAAAATTGCGGGTGCTGTGCTATTGAGGGGCTTTCTTTCTTTCAGCTGGGCCTAGTCGATCTAGCGCGTAACAGGAACTTTTCTTATGAGATCAAACGGGGTTTGAATTCTTTCGGGCGTCCCGCTGGTCACTTTTCCCCCCGAAGTCTCGGCGGCTGAGATGGCGGCTGCTAGATGAATCGCTTTCGGGGCTCAATGCAAGGTGCGGCAGGGTTAAAAGAGCGGATTGATTGACGCAGGCTCCCGTCGTGTGGTGACGTCGGTGAGCCACAATCGGCTTGCGGGTTTTTCCCTAACCGCTGGTTTGTCGTATGGTTGCCCGGATGAGCTGCGGCTGCCGCAACAGAACCCAAACCACCATAGCGACGGTTAAGTAAGACAGAATCGGGAACAGCGCGGCGAGGCCCATCCATTGCGCGAGCAATGCAATCGGCATGGTCATCAGCTGGGCGAAGGCCATATTGAGTTGGAAGATGCTCATGATTCGGCCGCGCATGTCGCTGGGCGCGATGTGCTGAATTAAAATCGTGCTCGACACCATCATGGTGGTCATGCCAGCGCCCAAACCAAAGTTGCCGATCATAATGTTCAGTTCGTTTTTACCCAACACGAAGATCACGAAGGAAAGTGAAAACAGCAAGGCGCCAAAGGCGATGAGCGCGCCGCGGTGAACAAAGTTGGCGAATCGCGCCAGCATTAAGGCTGCGATGAACGAGCCAATGCCCCAGAACATCATCACAAAGCCCATGCGGGGTATGGCAACGCCCACCTCCGTTGTTACCCAAGTCGGCCCTAGGCTGGCGGTTGCGGGATAACCCAGGCTCATGAGCAGAATCAGTAGAATGATCACCCAGAGAATGACCGGTTCCCCGCGCGCGTATCGCAGGCCAACGGAAATATCGGTTTTGATCTGAGCTAAGCCGTAGGGCTGTGACTGCTGTGATTGTACTTGGGCACTGGGCGCGTAGCGCATCATGCCGATTAAGATCATGGCGAGGAGGTAGCCAATCACGGTTGTTCCGTAGGCCCCGCTAAACCCGAACTGATCGATCATGATGCCCGTCACCATAATGGCCACTGGCATCGCAATTTGACCTGAGACCTGATTGAGGGATATTCCAGAAGGCGTTAATCGCTGCCCAAGCACGTCGGGCACAATTGCGAGTCGGGTCGGGGCATCGATGCTTTGCAGTCCGGAAGACAAGAAGGTGAGGATAAAAAAGGCGCCGAACCCGACGAAACCGGTGAGATTCAAATACATAAAGCCCGCGATCGCAGAGGTGGTTAAGACCTGTAATCCCAATATAAGTTGGAGCAGGTGTTTTCGATTGAATCGATCCGCCAGAGCGCCGCCATAGAGCCCAAAGGCCAAGCCCCCTAAGCCCCGGGAGGTTGCAATAAAGGCAACGAGGATCAGCCAGATGTTGTTGGGCGCAGTGGACTGCACCCACAGAATTTGCGTTATGAATTGCAGCGGCATCAGCATCTGTCCGATGGCAAAGCCCGCCAGCAAAAACCGGAAATCTCGATTGTGTAGGGGCGCCAGCGCGCCAGGCGTTAAGTCTGTCATGGCTAATAGAAGCTGATTTGTCCAAAGGCTATCACGGATCGCGCGGGCAGGTTTTTAAGCATTACCCGGGGCGGGCTAATCCAGCAGCTGGATAACCGCTTCAGGCTTTGGCCCGCCGGGCAGAAACATCAAAGCGGTTTCATCAAATCCGGCATCGGAAAACGCCAGCAATTGTGCGCGCAGGGCGCCAAGGTCCGTCCCTTTTGGTAATTGCAATGTCGAAACAATGGCTTTGTTGCCACCAAAACCGCGATACCGCGTGTGGGCGGCTATGATTTCCTGGGTGCTGCGATAGTGAGCGGATGCAATCCAGCCGTCGAAGTTACGCGCCGCCATCTCAACGCCATTACCCCAGCTGCCTAAATACAAAGGTGGGCCGCCAAGGAGGTTGGGCCAAGGTGATAAATCGCTACCCTGGTGTTGGCCCGTTTCGAGCGCTGTTTTGAGCGCTTTGTGTTGATCTCGAAAGTCACTGAAGCGGGTCTCGTAAACTTTGCCAGCAACCCTAAAATCTGCGGCAGTCGAGCCGGCGCCAAGCCCAATATTCAGTCGAGGCCCACAAAGTTGCTGCAGTGAAAAAATGCGATGGGCGAGTTCCAGCGTCGCATAAAGTGGTAGCTGGAGTACGGCCGTGCCAAGCCGAATGGTTCGAGTGACTGCAGCCGCCGTCGCAAGCGTTAACAAAGGATCCGTCATCATAAAGCCGCGACCCATTGCCTGCGCCGCCCAAAGGCTGTTAAAGCCCAAGGCTTCGAACCTTGTTGCTTGTTCTGCAATCCATTTTTGCTGGCTCGGGTTATTAATTGGTGCTAGCAGTACGCCCAGTTCCATGGTTATCGGTCCTTGCGAGGAGCCTAAAGCATAACGTTAACATGAGGCGTGAAGCCACTGCAGCTTTAAGCGCATTAAGGCCCTGCCGTTTCACCCAACCCGGCGCTTGCGAAGCATCAAGGGTGAAGACTCGCGCCCGCGCTTGATCTGCCCTTAGCCAAAGCGTAGGAACGATGACAGCTCGAAAGGCGCCTGTACCCGATGGCAACAAGGGGTCGGCGCAAGGGTTGACATCAAGGTCTCAGTTGAGACACTTGAGCCTGAGCGGATGAGGCCCGATAGATCGCGGTTAAAAAGTGTGATCTTAGCAACCTGGCTTTTATCAGCCCTTACAAACCCAAGCAGGCATTAGCCGATAGAGGATTCCTATGAGTGAAGCGAGACAAGAAAAAGCACCGTTTTGGTTGCGAGATAATTTTGCGCCAACCTTTGAAGAACGCACCGAGTCGGATCTAAAAGTGATTGGACAGATTCCTGAATCATTGCAAGGCACCTTGCTGCGCAATGGTGCTAATCCGCAAAGTGGCGAGTCTGCGCATTGGTTTTTAGGTAACGGCATGCTGCATGGTGTGCGGATTGAAGCAGGCCAAGCGAAGTGGTATCGCAATCGTTACGTTAAAACGCCGCTCTATCTCAAGCCGGATGGTGATGTGATGGACGGTTTGGGGGACATGACGATGTCGGCGGCCAACACCAATGTGATTCAACACGCAGGTAAGATTATGGCTTTGGAAGAAGGGCATTGGCCGTTTGTGGTTTCAAATGAGCTCGAGACCGTAGGGCCGAATAACTATGGTGGCAAACTTGAAGGCGCAATGACCGCGCATCCTAAAATCTGTCCTGAAACTGGAGAGTTACTCGCCTTCTCCTACGGTATGACGCCGCCATATCTCACGTACCTGCGTGCTTCTGCATCCGGGGAGTTGTTACAGACCGAGCAAATCGAAGTGCCCGGGGCAACCATGATCCATGACTTTAATGTGACCCGAAACTTTGTCATCTTTATGGACTTGCCGGCCGTATGGAATTTTGAAGGCATGGCAACAACCGGCCTGCCGATCCTATGGGATGAAAGCTATGGCGCGCGGTTGGGTGTAATGCCCAGGAATGGCGGCAATGCGGATGTGGTTTGGTACGAAATCGACCCGTGTTATGTATTCCACCCCCTAAATGCGTATGAAAATGGCGACAAGATCGTCATTGATGTCTGTCGGATGGACGACACCATGAAGCCAGGTTCCAGTGCGCCACCGATGTTGTATCGATGGACCATCGATCAGGCCTCTGGGCGTGTTACCGAAACCCAATTAGATGATCGGGTCGTAGATTTTCCCCGAGTGGCTGATGCGGTTGTCGGCCTAAAGCATCAATTTGGATATTGCGCCGCATTTGCTGGCAGCGCCCCCTATGGTGAGGGTTTGATCAAATATGATCTGGAAGCGGGAACGTCTGAATACCGTCATTTAGACGGTGGGCAAGCCAGTGAAGCGGTTTTCGTAAAAGATCCCACGGCCAGTGGTGAGGATGGCGGCTTTTTGCTCAGCTATGTGTATCAACCTGAAATTGACCAAAGCGAAGTGCTGATTTTGAACGCGCAAGATATGTTGGGCGAACCGGTTGCTCGAATCCAAATACCGGCGCGTGTGCCGGCTGGATTCCATGGCAATTGGATTGGTGACTAGCGACCAATCGGCCCGAGCGGTTATGGGCTATTTCAGGTCGCATAATTTGATGGCCACAAGAGCGGCAAGTGGGGTGCGTCGAGGCATGTTGTCGAGGTGACTGGTGCTGCTCGGCCTTTGGATTGCCTTACGCGGGTCACAGTGCCGCCCACACCGAGCGGTTTGGTTTGAGAATACGGCTGATTTGGTGCGTCAAATAAGGCCGCATCAAAGCCGCCTTTTCATTTTTGGGCGGCCAGTTTCAATGATGCAAAAAGCGGTGATGCAAAACGCTGTCAGGACACGCCTAGGATCTTAGATCGCATCGAAAGCGGCTCGCTTAATGGACTCTGATGGTGTGCTGGGGATGGACGTCGCCGTACATCTTTTTAAGGTTTCTGCGCCGCGCGTTTTTCCACTGTGTGCGTCGTGCGCGGTAGCGCTTGCAAAACGGTCCAGCAAGACGGATAAGGGTCTTTTTGAGCAGGCTTGAGCGTTGTCGAGGCGCAGTCGGGCGGTGGTCTTTAGGTTGCCGCATACTTTTAAAATCAGGGAGTAAAGAGATGAAACGCACGTTTTTGGCCGGACTGTTGGCTTTGTTATGCGCAGCTTGTGGTGGCCCGGCATCGACCGAGCCTGAGGGTCTCAACGTTAAACCAGCTGCCTTTGGCAATTGGGGCGTGGACTTACCGTCTGCTCAGGCAGCGCTCAATCCCGGTGATGATTTCCACGGCTATGTGAATGCGGCTTGGTTTGCGGCGAATCCCGTGCCGCCAGAGCGCTCATCTTGGGGGTCCTTTTCGCTTATTGCCGAGCAATCAGAGCGTCGCGTCCGAGCGATTATTAAGGATTTAGAAGGTCTGGAGCCGGTGCAAGGCACGCCAGCGCAAAAGGTCAGCGACTATATGCAAAGCTGGATGGATGTCGCCCTGCTAGATCAAAAAGGCTTGGCCGCGGTCCAGCCTGATCTGGATCGAATTGCGGATATTGATTCGCAAGCGGGTTTGATCCGAGAGTTTGGCTTGGCGCCACTGGTCGGCGGCAATGCACCCTTTTTTGCTTATGTGGGGATCGATCCAATCAACCCAGATGCCCACAACTTAAGCCTTGGGCTGAGCGGGCTTGGCTTACCAGATCGGGATTACTACTTTGACGACAGCGCGCGATTCGCCCAGATTCGCGGTGATTACTTGCAGTACATCGCCCGCATGCTCAATCACGCGGGCTACCAAGCAGGCGCTGAGGTCGCGCAACAGGTTTTAGATCTTGAGGCAGAAATTGCTCAACTGCAGTGGGCGCGGGCTGATCGTCGTGACCGAGATAAGACCTACAATCCAACGACCTTCAACGCTTTTATAGCAGCGTATCCGAGTTTCGCTTGGGCAGATTTTTTCAAGGCACGCGGAATCGAGTCGGCACCATCGGTCAACGTGGTGCATCCAGATACCATCGGTCCGCTCATTGACCTGGTCCAAAACCAGCCAATTGCGCATTGGAAGGCGTACCTTGCTTTTCATATGTTGGACAATCATGCGAGCCTTTTAACGGCTGAGATTGATGAGGCAGCGTTTAACTTTCGCGGCAAACAGCTCTCTGGCCAAGAGGAGCGACTGACGCGCTGGAAGCGCGGTGTTGCCCGAGTGGGCAGTAAACAAGGTTTGGGTGAGCTGCTGGGACAGATTTACGTCGATCAGCATTTTCCGAGTGAGTCAAAAGTACAGATGGAAGCGTTGGTTGAAAACCTTCGAACGGCGTTTGGTCAACGTATCCGTTCCTTGCCCTGGATGGGCGAGGACACGAAGGTTGAGGCCTTGAAAAAACTTGCCGCGTTTGAGGCCAAAATTGGGTATCCGGACCAGTGGAAGCCATTGAAGGAAATTGAAATTGATCCAGGGAATTTGTTTGGCAACGCTCGAGCGATCCAGCAATATTTTTGGCAAGAAAGCGTCCAGGATCTTAATGCGCCGACCGACCGCGCCGAGTGGTACATGATGCCGCAAACGGTTAATGCGTATTACACCGCGAGTTTTAACCAGATTGTTTTTCCGGCCGCGATCTTAGAGCCGCCTTTTTTTGATTCCAATGCCGATCCGGCTGTGAATTACGGCTCAATCGGCGCGGTCATTGGTCATGAAATGGGCCATGGGTTTGACGACCAAGGTTCCAAATATGATTCGCGCGGCGTAAAACGAAACTGGTGGACCGAGGCGGATCTAGCGCGCTTTGCTGAGCGAACAGGAAAGCTTGCCAGCCAGTTTAGTGCCTATGAGTCGCTGCCAGGATACTTCATTGATGGCGCCTTTACCTTGGGTGAGAATATCGGCGATTTGGGTGGTGTAGAAGTGGCTTTTCATGCGTATCAGTTGTCTTTAAAAGGCAAGCCGGCGCCGGTCATTGACGGCTACACGGGTGAGCAGCGGTTCTTTTTAGCCTACGCCCAGGCCTGGCGCGTGCATCGCCGTGATGATCTAGCGTTACGGTTGCTGAAGTCGGACAGTCATTCGCCGCCGAAGTATCGAGTCAATGGCATTTTAAGGAATATTGATGCGTGGTATGAGGCGTTCAACGTAGGCCCAGACAACGCGCTGTGGTTGCCCGCTGAAGAACGGGTCAAAATTTGGTGAGATTTGGCTGTGAGTTCAGCGTAAGCGACTGTTTTAAAGATGAATCCCTGGATTTACCATTTTAGTGATAGCGGGTAGGACAGCCGAGAAAAAACGTGAAACAATCGAGGCATTGATTGCGAGTTAGATTCACATAACGAAACAGGAGAGTGCTATGACAGACGCATATATTATTGATGCAGCAAGAACCCCGCGAGGGATTGGGAAAGCGGGTCGGGGGGCGCTGGCGCATTTGCACTCTGGGCGATTGCTAGCAAAGGTGTTGGAAGCCATTAGAGATCGCAATGATCTGAACACCGACGACGTCGATGATCTTGTTGTCGGCTGTAGTTCGCAAGTGGGCAATCAAGGGTCCTGTGTGGGCCGTATGGCGGCCTTGGACGCTGGCTGGAGCACCAAAAGCAGCGCTGTGACGCTGGATCGTTTCTGCGGCTCGGGCATCACCTCGGTTAACCTTGCTGCAGCGAACATCATGAGCGGGATGGATGATCTGTGTGTTGCTGGGGGCGTTGAGATGATGTCCTATACCGCGACCCTGACCAACAAGACCAATAATCGAACGGTTGATGGGGGCAATTTGCACCTCAGAGACTTGCATCCCCAGCCCCATCAAGGCATCTGCGCAGATATGATCGCAACGCTTGAAGGCTTCAGTCGTCAGGAGCTTGATGCCTTGGCCGTCGAAAGCCAACGCCGCGCGCAATTTGCAATCGATCACGGTTATTTTAATAAAAGCGTGATCCCGGTCTACAACGATGACGGCACACTCGCTTTGGACCGTGAAGAGTTTCCGAGGCCCGGCACAACAATGGAAACATTGGCTGAGCTGAAAACAGTGTTCGATCAGTTTATGCCGGCGCCGATTGATGATTCGGGTGAAACCTTTGATCAGCTGGTTAAACGCGCCTACCCCGATTTAAAAATCAATCATGTTCATCACGCTGGCAATAGCTCTGGGGTGGTCGATGGCGCTGCGGCTTTAATTCTGTCGAACAAGGCCTACGCCGATCGAATGGGCTGGAAGCCCAGAGCCCGCATCCGGGCAATGGCAACCGTTGGCGGCGATCCGACGCTGATGCTAAACGAGCCCGTGCCGGCTGCAAACAAAGTGCTAGCGCGCGCGGGTATGACGGTTGACGACATTGACTTGTTTGAAGTCAATGAGGCCTTTGCAGTGGTGGCTGCCAAATTTATCCGCGACCTGAAGCTGGATCCTGAAAAAGTGAATGTTAATGGCGGGGCGATGGCGCTGGGCCATCCGATTGCCGCAACTGGTTCCATCTTGATTGGCACCGTTCTGGACGAGCTAGAACGCCGTGATTTAACGACAGGCCTGATCACGATGTGCACGGGCGGTGGCATGGCGCCGGCCATTATCATCGAGCGCGTATAAGTCATTCGTCTAGGCGTTTTAGGTTGCCGGGTTGGCTTGAAAATTGGCGTACCCGGTTGGCTTAGGCCGTGTTTTTGAGCGGTATAAACTAATAGGTGTTAAAAGTAGCCAATAGAACCCTATTTACTTTATGGGAATAAAG
>JAFMIA010000062.1 GCA_017854255.1 Pseudomonadales bacterium | reverse complement strand
GTGCCGGTATCCGACTTACATCTGATATCCCGCTATACCGGCGCCGACAAAGACCTCGCCCCTTGGCACCGATTGGGCAGCGATGTCTGGCAAAAGGCAAAGCGAAAAGCCGCCGAACAAATCCGAGATGTCGCCGCCGAGTTATTAGAACTGTATGCCCGACGCGAGGCCAGGCTGGGCTTCGCGTTTCCGATGCCGGACGCCGAGTTTGATCAGTTTGTTCGCGCCTTTCCTTTTGAGGAAACCGCCGACCAAATGAGCGCCATTGAGGCGGTTATTGCGGATCTTTGCAACCCAAAGCCAACCGATCGATTGATCTGTGGCGACGTCGGTTTCGGTAAAACAGAAGTCGCCATGCGCGCCGCTTTTCTCGCGATCCAAGGCGGAAAGCAGGTTGCCATCTTGGTGCCGACGACCCTCCTTGCAGAGCAGCACCTGCAATCCTTCCGCGATCGATTTGCGGACTGGCCGGTCAGAATCGAGAGCATCTCCCGGTTTAAAACGCGCAAGGCGCAGGATCAAGTGATTGCGGCACTCGCAACCGGTCAGGTTGATATCGTCATTGGCACCCACGCCCTCATTCAAGACCAAATTCGCTTTAAAGACTTGGGTTTGTTGATCATTGATGAAGAACATCGCTTTGGCGTTCGTCAAAAAGAGCGTATCAAAGCGATGCGCGCCGACGTCGATGTGCTGGCAATGACCGCAACACCGATCCCGCGTACCTTGAATCTATCGATGACCGGGCTTCGGGATCTGTCGATCATTGCGACGCCCCCAGCCCGGCGTCTGTCGATTAAGACGTTTATCCGTGCGCGTGAACTGGGCATTATTAAAGAAGCGATTCAACGGGAGCTACTGCGCGGCGGTCAGGTGTATTACCTTCACAATGAGGTGAAAGACATCGAACGGGTCGCCGATGAACTCAAGCAGTTGGTGCCAGCCGCGAGAGTCCTTGTCGGCCATGGTCAAATGCGCGAAAAAGAGCTCGAGCAGGTCATGTCGGATTTTTATCACCAGCGAGCCAATATTTTGGTCTGCACCACCATCATTGAAACCGGTATCGACATTCCCAATGCCAACACCATCATCATGGACCGTGCTGACAAATTTGGTCTGGCTCAAATCCATCAGCTAAGAGGCCGCGTCGGTCGATCCCATCACCAAGCCTACGCCTATCTACTGACGCCTGAAAGCGGCTCGCTCACCAGTGATGCCGAGAAGCGGCTGGAGGCGATCGCTGCTGCCGAGGACCTCGGCGCCGGCTTTATTCTGGCGACCCATGACATGGAGATCCGGGGCGCCGGTGAGCTTTTAGGCGAATCCCAAACCGGCAACATGACCGCCATTGGTTTCGGCCTTTACATGGACATGTTAGACCGAGCCGTCATCGCCTTTAAAAACGGCAAACAAATTAACTTTGATACCGATGGGGAAGACAGTACCGAAATCAAGTTGCATCTGCCTGCTTTAATTCCAGATGACTATTTACCGGATGTTCAAATGCGGCTCGTGCTGTACAAGCGTATCTCGAATGCAAAAACCACCGATGCGTTGCGCGCCCTACAGGTTGAGATGATCGATCGCTTTGGCCTGCTGCCAGAACCCGTGAAGAACTTGTTTCGCGTCACCGAAATCAAGTTGATCGCAGCAGACCTTGGCATCAACCGAATTGACCTGGGCCCGCGCGGCGGCAAAATAGATTTTCTTCAAAATACCAAAGTGCCGGCCGAACGCGTCATTGAATTGGTACAAAAGCAATCGCATCGCTATAAATTTGCCTCTGCCAACCGGATCGCAATTGTGGATACAATAGAGGATCGTGAAAAACGGTTTAAATTGATTGAAAACTTATTGGAGCGATTTCTTGCAGCCTAAGGACGCGGACTTACTCGGCGCTACGCCGCGCGCGTCATCGCGCCGCATCCTTTTTACACGCGCAAAGACGTCACTAACCCAGAATCTACTGCGTCTGGCCTTGATTCTGGCCAGTCTAGGGGCAAGTCTCGGCGCAAGCGCTTCAGAACCGCAGGATGAACGATGGTATCAAGTCGAAGTCATTGTCTTTAAACGCCTGAATGCACCGGTTGATGCGCCTGCCTCGGGCGTGCTGAGCCCCACGTTTCCGCAACCACTTTTCGCTGTGTCACCCCATGAGATGAGTGCGGCGCAACCGATGCTGATCGAGCAAGCGCTCTATCTAGACCAGTCAGGTGGATTGAGCGGTCTGCCCAAAGACCTGTCCCCAATTCAGCCCGTGCCCCCCGCTGCGACCACCATATTTAAATTCGCCCCCTTTGCAGACGGCCCTCGGTACCGCGCCCTCGTCCTAGCCCACGCCCAGCAGCGTCTTAAAGGCCTGCAGCAGGATACGCTAGCGCCGATTAAAGAGACGCTTGTCGACCCACAGACTTTGGCCATTCAAGCCGTTTTATCCCAAGAAAGCTTTGCCTTTCGGGCGGTTGCGGACGCGGACAGAAATCTGGCGGGGGCAGCCCGATCGATTCGACGCTCTAAAGACTATCGAATGCTGCTGCATCAGAGCTGGACCCAACCGATCGATGCCCAAAGCACGGCGATTCTGCTGCAGGGCGGGGATCAGTTTGGCGACCAGTTCGAATTGGAAGGCACCTTGTCGGTCCGCCGCAGTCGGTTCTTGCATGTGGAAACAGATCTTTGGTTAACCCGATTTGAGGCAACCGGATCGATGCAGGACCCCTTTCAGGATCATCCGATGGCCGAGACCTATCCTGCGTTGCTGCTCGCGGCCACGCGGGGTCTAAATCATGAGCCAGGTTATCGTTATCATATGGCGCAGCAACGCAGGTTACGCTCCAACGAGGTGCATTACCTTGATCACCCGCAATTCGGCATTATTATAGAGATCCGGCCCGCTGACGCGGCTCGCGCGCTGTAATCATCTCAGCCATGCTCACCAGGCAGACGAACTCGGCTTTTTCCTAACGCCGGCGTGACCGGCGACTTAAACCGCGGGTGTTGATATGAGTTCAGCCAAAACCAATTTGACCCAAGAAAGTCCTTGGTTCATTGCTTCATGAATTTCAGCTAAAGCAATATCGCGCTCAGCCATGCCAGCCCCTGGGTTAACCGTCACCGATATGCCGGCGTAAGGCAGCCCAAGCTCGCGCGCCAGGGCCGCTTCCGGCATTGCCGTCATTCCGACAATGCTACAGCCATCATTCCGCAATCGCCGAACCTCTGCCTTGGTTTCCAAGCGCGGACCCTGAGTACAACCATAAACCCCAGAGAGTACCGCCTGCACGTCTGCATCACTCGCCGCCACTTTTGCAACCGCTGCAAGCAGTTGTGCGCGGAACAACGCATCATAGGGGTGGGTAAAATCGATATGATGAATCTCATCTTCAAAAAACGTCAGTGCTCGACCATAGGTGTAATCAATGATTTGATCCGGCACAACCAAACACGGCACGCTCAGGTCTTCGCTCACCGTTCCAACGGCCGTCACGGCCAATATCTGCGAGGCGCCGAGCATCTGCAGTGCTTTTAAATTAGCCCGATAATTAATTTTATGAGGTAGGAATCGGGCGGGCATGCCATGGCGGGGTAAAAATAAAATCCCCTGCCCCGCAAGCCGCCCTGATTGAATCTCAGCCTGCCCAAAGTCCGTCTCAACAACGTGGTCTTTGGTTTCGGTCAACCCTGCAAAGGCGCCAAACCCCGTCCCACCAATGACCGCAAGCGTCATTGCGCTGCGGCTCGATGGGTCAGTCGCTTGAGATTACTAATGGACATGAGGTGCGCGTAGATCCAGCTGAGTTCACCCGAACGAAACAAACTGAGCACAACCTCGTCACTCAGGCCCAAGAGTTTATTTTCGTCAACCACCATCAACCCTTTTAAATGGGTCTCAGCGGCGTTTTCATCTTTTACGGTGGCCGAAACTTCCGTCATCAGATCATTGGCTTTCAGCACTGAAACAAACCGCTTGGTGCGATCAAACTGCCGCTGAAACTCACCCAGAAATTCCATTGCTTTTGTCAAAATCGGCTGGGTCTCGCCATTCTCAAACAGGGGTTCACCCCGGGTCTGGCTAAAGCCCGAATAAGCCTCATCGATACAAACAACCGGCTCTGGGCCGGGCCCGTCCGCCAAAACAAACGGATATCGCCGCACAAATGCTGGGACATAATGATCCGGTAACCAGTGCCCTTTTGCGTCCAGGTAAAGGTTTCCCGTGGCGCGCAATCCAAGGAGTGCGACCGGCACATCCTCCTCTCCGGCTTTGGCAAACACGATGGGGTAGTCTTTGGAGGCTTCAACAAATTCAATACCGGCGAGTACCACAGAATTGATTTTGTCGGCGAACTCGTAACGAAGCTCCGAGCGATCTAATTTCCAGTCAGCATGGGTGATATTGCTGAGCGGTACAGGCTTTTCATAAAATAGCATTTCAGGCATGACGGACCCTTTCGTCGGATGAATAAAAACAAGTCCAACCCGGCATTAAGACTCAGGCTGAACTGTCTCGAGATGAATGGTTGACGTCGGGAAGGCGATTTCCGCACCATGCCCGGCAATGATGTCTGCGATTTCCAGCAGGATTTTTTGCTTCACACCGTGATACTCGACCCAATTGATGGTCTTGGTAAAGGTGTAGATAAAAAAATCAACGCTCGAGGCATTGAACGCATCAAAATTAACGATCAGGGTTTTATTTTGGTCGACGTCTTCGTGTTTGGATAGTAACGCATGGACATCCGCCACAATCGATTGCATCTTGCTCAAATCACTATAGCGGACCCCAATCGTTTCAAAAATCCGGCGATTGAGCATCCTGGATGGGTTTTCCAGCGAGATCGTCGAGAACATCGAGTTGGGAATGTACAAAGGACGCTGACTAAACGTTCGGATTTCCGTTAAGCGCCAGCCAATTCGAATCACCGTACCCTCAATGTCCCGGTCCGGACTTCGAATCCAATCGCCTACTTTGAACGGGCGATCCAGGTAGATCACTAGCCCACCAAAAAAGTTTGCCAGCAAATCTTTTGCCGCGAAGCCCACGGCTATTCCACCGATACCACCGAAGGTCAAAACCCCTGAGATGCTCAGACCGAGGGTTTGCATTGCCATCAGAGCAGCGGTGATAAAAACCGATATCCGCACAAGCTTTGCGATGGCGGTCACCGTCGTTTCATCACCGCCAGAACTGAGGTAGGCAGCTTCCAATTCCCGAATGAGGCGCGCTAAGAACAGGGTCACCAGTCCGATAAAAGCGAGATAACGCACAACCCCAATGATCTCAATCTGAGACTGGCTTCGAGCCTCGGCAACCAACTCCGCCGCCAATGACAAGCCAACAATCCAAATCAAAACGTTCAGGGGCGTTCTGATGGTGCGCAGCAAGGCATCGTCCCAAGGGTTTTGGGTCTGCGTCACTCGAGCCATTAAGACGAGCAACGTTCGACGACTGGCGTAACTTAGAAAAGCCGTTGCCAAAACAATTCCGAAAACGCTGGCAACCAGCGGGTCGCTCAGCCAGACGCTCGAGAATGCCACCAACTCCTCTAAGGTATTCATTCGGCTCCCCTACCTTGCCTCAATCTTGTTTGCATCTCGTAATCAGCGATCCGATTTTAACCGAATCGGATGATAGTCCGAGCCGGCGCCCATGGCGTCACTGAGAGGGGATGGCCGGCTTAAACCCTCATTGCGGCCAGCAGAGTCCCCTTGTTTCGTCATCGGCGCTTGACGGCCGGTTAGATCCGCGGCGGCCTGTACGGGGCGCGGCTCCTTGTCTTTCTGATCGAGTCCCGGCGCGACCGCCGCAACCCCTGCCTGGTTCATGCCAACCGCGCCAACCCTCGCCACGTTTTCGCCATCGGTATCAAGCTCAAAACCCCAAGTCTGGTTATAGGCCGTTTCGCCGAGTAACGCCGTTGTCCGCGCTTGGGCATCATCCGTGACGCCTGGATCAATCAACGCGCGATAGACCGCTCGTCCATTGACCACGGCTGTTTGCACATACCCCGACTGGCCCGTGAGATCGTGCACCTCGCGCGCAACCTGTTGGGCGGTGCCCGCGTCTGAAAAGCTCCCCAAAACCCAGACGAGCTGGTCGCTAAGCGCCCCGATTGGGGCCAAAGCCAGCACCAAAGGCAGGCTGAGCTTTAGAAATCCCCTGACCCGCGACTTTTTGCCCGCGCTTTGATTTGACTTGAAATTCAACAAAACTGCCTCCTAAACCCTATGCCCCGACACTATAGCCCCGAAATTCTAGAAATCAACGTTGGGGTCAAATCAAGAAATTTTCCTTGCTTGGATTCTTATACTGTATATAATTCCAGCGCTGTATAAATAAACAGACCTCAAAACGGTGGGCAATCATCGTTTCATGGGGACCATGACCCAAGCGAGTACACTATGATCAAACTCACGCATCGTCAAAGCGAGGTCCTAGACTTCATTAAATCCTACTTAGAAGAAACCGGCTATCCGCCGACTCGAGCCGATATTGCGCGAAAGCTCGGATTCAAAAGCGCCAATGCTGCCGAGGAGCACCTCAAGGCGCTCGCACGTAAAGGCGCGATCGAGATGATTCCAGGCACTTCCCGAGGTATCAAACTGCCGGAGAATCTGGGTTTACCGATCATTGGACGGGTCGCGGCGGGTAATCCGATTTTGGCGCAAGAACACATCGAGGATCATTGTGAGATTCCGGCCAGCTTTTTCAGTCCAACTGCGGATTATATGCTGGTGGTTCGAGGCGACAGTATGATCGATTGCGGCATTTTAGATGGCGATTTATTAGCCGTGCACAGCACCCAAACAGCCAAAGCCGGCGACATAGTGGTCGCGCGAATTGATGATGAAGTCACGGTTAAGCGTTTTCAAAAAGGCAAGCAGAGCCATCAGATAACCCTCCTACCTGAAAACCAAGACTATCAGCCCATTGAAGTTGATTTGAGGACCTGCCAATTCGCCATCGAAGGTTTGGCCGTCGGCGTGATCAGGCACTAGGTGCTATCTAGCTGCTATAGGGGACCGCTCGCATGCGGGTTGTGTTCCCTTTGAGTCGCTTAAAGCGAGCCGCTGCAAGATAAGAAGTCGGTGATCTGCCCGAGTCGACAAGCGCTTCAATCACCGTTAGGTCACCTTTGGCTTGGCGGGCGCCTTTTTCTTGGCAGCCACCTTCTTTTTCGCCGTCGCTTTTTTCTTTACCGCCGCCTTTTTCTTGGCAGGCTTTGCTTTCTGAGGGACCGGCGCTAGGGTTTCGACCCATACGCCTTTGGTTTCATCAAAGTCTGCTCGCCAGCCAGACGCTTTTCCCTTTTCAATTTCAGTCGCTAAATAGTGTTCTTTGGTTTGCCTGCCAAACTTCACCAGCGCTCGGCGGTCATCCGGATCCTTAACCGGCGCCCGCATCAGGAATTGATATTTCGGGTCAATTTCATTTTGATGCGGCAACAGCTCGTCTAAATACGGCGCTCGGGTTTCCCGGTTTTTAGGGAACTGACTGGCGGCCAAGAACAAACCTGCGGCGCCATCGCGCAACAAATAATGGTCTTCTACTTTTTCACACGCCAGCTCCGGCATCGCAACTGGGTCCATCTTGGGAGGCGCGGCTTCACCGTTGCGCAGCAGTTTCCGCGTATTTTTACAGTCTTCGCCAGTGCAGCCAAAATATTTACCGAAGCGTCCCGTTTTGAGCTGCATTTCCGCACTGCACTTATCGCACTCGACGGTCGGGCCCTCATAACCGCGAATTTTGTATTCGCCCGCCTCAAACTCAAAGGTACTACAATCTGGATTGTTGCCGCACAGATAGAGTTTCGTATTTTTGTCGATCAAATATTCGGTCATGGCGGTCTGACAGGCTTGACAGCGGCGCTTCTTCAGCAAGATTCTGGACTCTTCCTCGTCATCGCCGGTCGCGCTCACCACCTCATCGCCCGGGATCAAATTAATCGTCTGTTTGCAGCGCTCCTTTGGCGGCAAGTCATAACCCGAGCAGCCTAAAAACACGCCCGTACTGGCTGTCCGGACATTCATCGGGCGCTCACAAAGCGGGCAAGGCTTGCCAATAATCGACGGCTGATTGGATCGCATCCCGTCGTCTTGATCAGACGCTTTTTCCAATTTTTCTGAAAAATCTGAGTAGAAATTGTTGAGCGTCTCTTTCCAGTTTTGATCGCCGCTCGATACTTGGTCTAGCGCATCCTCAAGATTGGCTGTAAACCCAAAATCCAAAAGGTTGGTAAAGCTTTCATTCAGACGGTCAGTTACCAGCTCACCGATTTTTTCAGCGTAAAACCGCTTGTTGCGCAAGGACACGTAACCGCGATCTTGGATCGTGGTGATAATCGACGCATACGTGGAAGGCCTTCCGATCCCGCGTTTTTCGAGCTCACGAACCAAGGAAGCCTCACCAAAGCGGGCCGTTGGTTTTGTAAAATGTTGGATTGGATCCAGGTTGAGTAAGGTTAGCTTCTGACCAATTTTAAATTCGGGTAACGCCGGCTCATCCTCTTTCTTACCGGCCGAGGCCTGGACTCGGGTATAACCATCAAAGCGCAGAATACGGCCGCGCACGCGCAACTCAACCTCGCCCCGATTAACGGTCACCGCCGTTGATAGGTAATCGGCATTCGGCATTTGACACGCAACAAACTGCCGCCAGATCAACTCATAGAGCCGCTCAGCATCGCGCTCCATATTGTTCAGCAAGGTTGCTTTGATTGCGACATCTGATGGCCGAATCGCTTCATGAGCCTCCTGCGCGCCGTCTTTACTGCTGTAGCGCCGAGGTTCCGCCGGTAAATAAGCTTGGCCGTAGTCTCGTTCAATCAACGCTCGACAGTTCTCAATGGCGTCGTTACTTAAGTTGGTCGAGTCCGTCCGCATATAAGTGATGTAACCTGCTTCATAAAGTCGCTGGGCCATCATCATGGTTTTCTTGACCCCAAACCCCAAGCGCGTGCTCGCAGCTTGTTGCAGCGTCGAGGTAATAAACGGCGCGTTAGGGCGCGTTTGGGTCGGCTTATCCTCGCGGGCAGCGACTTCAAAAGCGCCCGCATTTAAAACATCCAATACCGCATCAACCGCTTGCCGGTTGGTTGGCTTAAAGGGTGCCCCCTGATTGCGAACAACCTGGAACTTGGCCGCACCTTCTGGATTTTCTAAACTGGCAAAAAGGTCCCAGTACTCTTCTGGGATAAATGCTCTGATTTCGCGCTCTCGCTCAACCAACAGCTTTACGGCAACCGACTGCACACGCCCGGCGGACAAACCCCGAGCAATCTTACTCCACAGCAGTGGGCTGACCATGTAGCCAACCACCCGATCGAGGAACCGGCGTGCTTGTTGCGCATTCACGCGATCGATATCAATTTCACCCGGTTGCTCAAAAGCCGCTTGAATGGCCTTTTCCGTGATTTCGTTAAATACCACTCGCTTATACCGGTTGGGATCACCGCCAATCGCTTCTTTTAAATGCCAGGCGATGGCCTCGCCTTCCCGGTCCATATCCGTTGCAAGATAAATCTCATCCGCCGTTTTCGCCAGTTTCTGAAGCTCGCTCACCACCTTTTCTTTGCCCGGCAGGATTTGATAGTTCGCTTTCCAATCGTTATCCGGATCAATTCCCATCCGTTTGATCAATTGCTGGCGGGCCTTAGCCTTTTTGTGTGCGACCTTTTTTTCTGGCGATAACTTTCGAGTCTTAGCCGCCTCTGCAGCCCGAGCCTTCGCATCGACAACAGCGCCCTGGCCACTGACGGGTAGGTCTCTAATATGCCCGACGCTCGACTTCACAATAAAGTCGTTTCCGAGATACTTGTTGATGGTCTTCGCCTTTGCAGGCGACTCGACGATTACGAGTGCTTTTGCCATGAAATAACCACTTTAATGCGCGCCACCATCTGTGACACAACCGTTTAACCTTGTTTCAAACGCGCCATCCTGGCGGCCTGCCCTGCACCTCTAACTCGGTGCGTTTTAATAATACGATCCAATGGCGGTTTAGCCTGAGCGCTCAGAGCCGATGCCTAATCAATAATGTCTCATGTGCCTTGCCGCGTCGTTCCCCGTCGCATCGTTCCCCTTTAAGGGCGCCCTTACCAATGACCAGGACGTTAACGATCCGCGAACCATCAAACCTTCTACGCACCTTTTGCACGGTGTTTTACGCTGAATCAAAGGACGCGTGTTTAGCGCAATCATTACCTTTGACGATCTAACCACCCAATCTTAGGCCAACTTATTCAGCCTCTGGACCGGACTAAAATCATCTAAACCGTTGTTTTGCTGACCCTCTCGGGCCGAAATTCCTTTTTACTACACCCGCTGAGCAACCGACTTGTCAACCCTTTGCCGCTCAATCCGTCTTAGAAATCGATGAAAACTCAGCGAGGCATTGTAGGCCCTCTTCAATAAACGTAAAGATTTTTTCACCCATTTGCTGATCCGGCTGTTCAACCCAATAGACATTTAGCTGCCGTCCATCCCAAATAATCTGCTGAACCGTCGTCGGTAACGCGCCCGCATACTGCGCGAGAAACGTGCGACTCGCCTCAGGCAATGGGGCCTGCGTTATGCTGTGAAACGCATTCGGACTCATAGGGTCCTGACCAGGCGTCCTTTGAACTTGGAAGGCCTCGAGGGCCACATTGCTCGAACTCATCCGGCTCAGTCCTTTGTAAGCCGCCACCTGGAGTTTTGGCGGTAATGCTCGGCCCGTACTCGTGCGATATTTATCTTGGTTCGGGTTGGGGTCGTCGATCGTTGTCAGCTCAACCGAAATTCCCCTGGCCATCGCAGCGCGCCGAACGGCCATAATCTGCTTTTGGGATTTGCCCGGAAGAATCGACACAATCGGCGCGATGAGCATCATCAACACCAATCCGATGAACAGGTAAACCATGTCCGCTGCCTCCTATTAGAGTTTGTTTTTTGCCCGTCGATTCATCGAACACCCATCTATTGTATGCTGCAACGGAGTCGGGTAAGTTTCCCTAAAGTCTGTGCGAGAACTCAGTATGCAAGCCGCATTTAAACACATTCTAATCGCTGTAGATCTCACGGAAGATGCCCGAAGCGTGGCTGAAAAGGCCTGCGCGTTGCGGACGGCCTTCGATGCGGACTTGAGCTGCACCCACGTTATCGAACCTTTAAGCCTTGCCTACGGGGGGGATGTTCCGATGGACCTCTCTACCATTCAAGACCAATTACAAGAGACTGCTAAAATTCAGCTAGATGAATTCGCGCAGACCTTAAATATTCCAAGCGAGAACCGCCATTTGGTGTACGGCCGACCTGAGACTGAGATCCACAGCCTCGCGGAGGAACTCGGCGTTGACCTCATCGTTGTTGGCAGTCACGGTCGTCACGGCCTGGCCTTGCTTCTGGGCTCCACCGCAAACGGCGTGCTACAAGGCTCACCCTGCGACGTATTAGCCGTGCGAGTGGGCGATTAAAACCCGCAACCGCCCTGGATCAACTTAGTGCGACCCGTTATGACCGGAATGCTGTACAAAGGCTTGCTGATTGCGCTGGCCCTCTCCTCGAGCACCAGCCTTCTCTCCAAGGCCAATCCACCCAGAGAAGCCGCCGTCACCTTCGGGATCGAAATGCAACGCTTCAGACAACGCGCGGTATTTCTTGAGGCAAGGCAAATAGCACGCAAGGGCAAGCTCAGTGCGCTGAAACCGTTATTAGAGTCCCTTACCGATTATCCTTTAAGAAGCTACATCGAGTATGAAGCGTTGTTAGCAAGACCCTATTCATCAGATGAAGCAGTGCAAGCCTTTATCGAAAACCACCCTAATTTTCCGATCAGCGCACAGCTCCGTCGCGCCTTTGCAGATTATCGACGCGATCAAGACCGCTCAGAGAGCTTTTTACGCTTCCACCAACCTGAAGATGCTGACGTTGAAAATCAATGTTTTAGAGCCAGCGCGCTCTGGGCGCTCGAACGGACGCAAGCGGCCATGGCCGCAACACGGGCCCTTTGGCTGCACGGCCGCTCGCAGCCAAAGCGTTGCGATAAAGCCTTTAGTCGCTGGCGCCGGGCTGGCGGTTTGACACAGGCCCTAGCCTGGCAACGTTATGAGCTCGCGGTTCTCGCGGGTGAGGATCGACTGGCGGCCTATCTTGAGCGAACCCTCTCCGAGGACCAGCGCACGTTAGCGCGCCAATTGACCCGATTAAGGCAGCGGCCAACTCGCACAGATCGCTATGAAACCGTTGATTTCAACGACCCAGAACAGCAAGCACTGGCCGATTCCGCACTGAAGATGCTCATTAAAAAGCGTCCCGCTGAGGCGCTGCATCTCATTGCTGATCTGAAAGACTCGGGGCGGCTCGCGCCCGCGCAAGCCCTTGAATACGACTACGCTGCCGCCTTGCGCTTGATCCGAGAAGACAACCTGACCGTTAACGATGCCTTGATCCCAGCCGCGCTGAGAACCAACCCCGATTTAATCGAGGCCAGTCTTATCCAGCTGATCAAAGCAGGACGATTCAACGCCTTGTCAACGCCGCTTAGTCAATTGCCTGCGTCCGCGCAGGGCACTTTACGATGGCAATACTGGCAGGCCCGTGCGGAGCTTAGCAGCCAAGACATCGGCGGCCGAGAATCGGCTCGGGTCAGTTTTGAGCGGCTCGCAAGCGAGCGTGATTACTACGGGCACCTCGCGGCCCTTTGGCTCGGGATCCCCGGCAGCTTGGCAGACCAAAGCACCACCATCGCGCCTGAAAAACTGCTGGATCTGGCAGCAGCGCCCACCGCCCAGAGAATTTATGAGCTTCGCGCCTTAGGTGAGACCCTTGAGGCTCGCCGTGAATGGTTTCAACTGATAAAACCTTTTTCAAACACCGAGCTCCGTATTGCGGCAGCACTCGCAAGTCAGTGGCATTGGCATGACATGGCGATTGCAACGCTCGCCCAGGCGCAAGCTTGGGACGAGGTCCTTGAGCGCTTCCCACGGCCTTATGCCGAGCGTTTTACAGAAGCTGCCCGAACCCAAGGCGTGCCGGTAACCCTTGCGATGGCCGTCGCTCGGCGGGAAAGTGGTTTCTGGACAGAGGCGCGCTCGCCCGTGGGCGCCCAAGGTTTGATGCAACTGATGCCCCGAACGGCGCAAAGCGTTGCGAAATCGATAGACCTAGATAGTCCAACGGATTTAGTTCTGACCCAAGCCGATACCAATATCAAACTCGGCACCGCGTACCTGGGTCAGCTCTTACAGCGCTTCAACGACAATCGAGTGTTAGCCCTGGCGGCCTACAACGCGGGACCCAGCCGAGCGAAAAAATGGTACACCAATCCCCAGCCCATTGACGCCTTTATCGAAGGCATTCCGTTCGCTGAGACCCGCGCCTACGTGAAAGCCGTGTTGTTGTATGCGGCCATTTACGCTCAGCTCAATGGTTTACCCGAGCCACTCCTGTATCCTTACGAAATTGAGCAGTTCAGTCCCAATGATCCCTTACCCATTGGGCCCTCGGTATTTAACGCAGCAGCTGGCTCAGCAAGCTTCACGCTCAGTGCGGCGCCACGCCCCGAGGGCAATCCATAATGCTTTTTGATATTGGCGCAAACCTCACTCACAGCGACTTTAAAGATGATCTGCAGGCTGTACTCGACCGAGCCAAAACGGCGGGTGTGCTTCAGATGACGGTGACAGGCGCCAGTCTTGAAGGCTCAAAACAGGCGGTTGCATTATCCGAGCAATTCGAAGGACTCTTCGCAACGGTTGGCGTTCACCCCCATCATGCCGAAGAGATTAACGATGACACGCTTCAACTGCTTGCAGCGCTCGCAGAAAGCCCAAGGGTCGTGGCTATCGGCGAAACAGGGCTCGATTATTTTCGCGATTTTACGCCGAGAGACCAGCAGCGCCGGGCCTTCGAGGCGCAATTAGCCCTCGCAGTGGAAGTGGGTAAACCATTATTTCTGCACGAGCGAGACGCAGCCGATGACTTCACCGCAATCCTCACGAAATATCGTGACCGGATCAGTTCTGTCGTGGTGCATTGCTTTACCGGTAATGGCCACGCGCTATCGCGCTACCTTGACTTGGATTGTCATATTGGCATCACGGGCTGGATCTGCGATGAGCGCCGGGGCAGCCACTTGCACAGCCTGATCCGCGATATCCCCAGCAATCGCCTAATGATTGAGACCGATGCGCCCTACCTGCTGCCCAGATCATTAAAGCCCAAACCGAAACATCGCCGGTGCGAACCCGAACATTTGGTTGAAGTTTGTCGTTTCGTTGCAGCACTATTAGACAAACCCGCCGCACAAATCGCGGCTGAAACCACCCAGACGGCCCAGGCATTTTTTAAACTATGATCACGGTTCAGCTTTACACCACCCTCGGCTGCCATCTCTGCGAACAAGCGTTAGCGCTCTTAAATGCGCTGCACGCAGAACTGGATCTCGTAATCGAGTCGGTCGAAATCGCCGAGTCAGACGAACTCGTCGCGCGCTACGGCATCCGCATCCCCGTCGTCACTCGGACAGGCTCATTGGAAGAACTCGGCTGGCCGTTCAATGAGAGCGCCCTCAAAGCGTTTCTGACAGAGGCTACGCCTTGACTGGGTCGCGCCAAAGCCAGCCCAAAAGACGCGCTGCACTAGTTTGGCCGCCACAAGGCCGTTGGGTTCGCGCGCAAACATCACGTTTTCAAGGCGACGCCTGCCACCAGAGACGGTGCTTCGCACGATCCACGCTCAGAACTGGGTTTGTACTGGGACCCAATGCAGGTAAATGATAATCTTGTCTCACCCCTGCAAGGAATCACATCATGGCGCTGAGAACAATCACCACTGATCTGTGCTTTGCCGAAGGCCCACGCTGGTATGACGGCGCGCTTTGGTTTTCTGATATGCACGACCACGTGGTGTGCCGGATCGATGCTGACGGCCGCAAAACCGTGGTTGCCGAAGTACCACAGCAGCCCTCTGGACTGGGCTGGTTACCGGATGGCCGATTGCTCATCGTGTCCATGCGCGACCGATCAATTTTGGTTCAGAACGCGCACGGCCTCGAGCTTTGGTGTGACCTGTCACCGCTGGCAAAACATGATTGTAACGATATGGTCGTCGACGCACTCGGTCGCTGTTGGGTGGGTAATTTCGGCTTCGATCTGCATGCAGGCGATGCTATGACCACGACTGAATTGATTTTGGTTCGGGGGCAACATCAAGCCGAAGTCGCGGCCAGTGATCTATTTTTCCCGAATGGTAGTGTCATCACGCCCGATGGCCGCACCTTGATCGTTGCTGAGACGTTCGCTGCGTGTCTGACGGCCTTCGATATTGAACCCGATGGCCAGCTCTCAAACCGGCGCGTCTGGGCCCAACTTGATGGCGCGGTGCCCGATGGCATTTGTCTGGATATGGCTGGCGGCATCTGGGTCGCGTCCCCCACAAGCCAAGAATGCTTACGCGTCATCGCGGGCGGCGAGGTAACGGATCGGATCAAGGTCGAAGATGAAGCCTTCGCTTGTATGTTGGGCGGCGAAAATGGCCGTCAGCTGTTTATTTTAACGGCCCCAAGCTCAGTCCCAAAGGATTGCCAGCAAGCGCGAGCCGGAAGAATTGTTTGCACTGAAGTAGAGCATGCGAGGGCAGGATGTCCGTAGCAGCGACTCAGCAGCTAAAGGTTGCGCTATTGAGTGGCGGCGTCTCTCAAGAGGCGAGCGTCTCAAGGGTTAGCGCCAAAAGCGTTTTGGCAGCCCTTGTCCCGCACTATCCAAACCTCGTCAATATTGAGCTCAATGCATCGGCTGTAACGGCCCTACAAGCCTTTCAGCCGGATGTTGTATTCCCCGTTTTGCATGGGCCGCCAGGCGAAGACGGCACGGTTCAGGGGCTGCTCGAGATATTGGGCATTCCCTATGTCGGCTCAGACGTCCACGGTAGTGCGGTTGCAATGGATAAGATTGCCGCCAAAGGTTTGTTGTCCAACACCGCTGTTCCCCTTGCTCAACACGGCATCCTAAGCCGGCAAACCTTTGAGCCCGCACAGTTAACGGAACTCGTTGCGTCGCTCGGGGCCCAGCTCGTCGTGAAACCGGTCAGGCAAGGTAGCGCCCTCGGCGTCACCCGGGTTTCCAACGCAGAGGACCTGGCTGAGGCGGTGGCTTTGGCGTTCGAATACGACGACCAGCTCTTGATTGAGAAACGCATTAATGGCCGGGAAATGACGGTTGGTATTTTAGAACACGCAAGCGGCC
This sequence comes from Pseudomonadales bacterium, assembly GCA_017854255.1. Taxonomy (GTDB): domain Bacteria; phylum Pseudomonadota; class Gammaproteobacteria; order Pseudomonadales; family Azotimanducaceae; genus UBA9926. Next base: position 1,048 of record JAFMIA010000062.1, on the reverse strand, counting down.
TCGACGCCTTTCCCGTGATTGAGATCATAACCCCAGGCAATAGCTGGTATGACTTCCATCATCGCTACACCCAGGGCGCGAGCGATCATATTATGCCTGCGGATATTTCGCCTGCGCTGAGTCAGCAGCTGTGTGCTGCAGCGATCACCGCGCACCAATGTCTCGGTTGCCGAGACCTATCAAGAGCAGACTTTATCGTGATGGCGGACGACACGTTTGTCCTGCTTGAAGTCAACACCCTGCCAGGCATGACCCCAACCAGTCTTTATCCGGATGGGGCGCGCGGCCAAGGGTATGCATTTGATCAACTTCTGGTGCACCTCGTTGAGCGCGCCTACGCCCGAGGGTGACTGCCCCCTAGTCGCACCGCCCAACGACGACAAACCGAGTCAACGCTGACTGGCCCGACTGGACGCAGGCAGACCCATCCTAAGTGGTTATAAGTCGTAGCCCCGCTCATTGTGTTGGGTCAGATCCAAACCTTCGGTTTCCTCGTCCTGCGACACGCGAAGACCCAGCATCCTGTCAATCAGCTTGAGTAAAACAAAGGTCACAATGGCGGTGTAGACACCACTTGCAAGCACACCAATCAGCTGGACTTGAAATTGACTGGCAATGGTCATGCCCTCGGCCAGACCCTGCCCACTAAAGACGCCGAGCCCTGCGCTTGCAAAGACCGCCGCGAGCAACGTTCCCAAAGCACCGCCCACACCGTGCACCGGAAACACGTCAAGCGAGTCATCAATTTTTAACCGCTGCTTCAAAAAGACCGTTGCGTGGTAACAAACAAAACCAGCCAGAATGCCTATAACAAGTGCGCCACCTGGGCCGACATAACCCGATGCCGGCGTGATCGTGCCAAGGCCAGCCACCATACCCGTAACGGCGCCCAGCGCGCTCGGGCGACCAAACTTCGTCCATTCACAAGCCATCCAGGTCAGGGCGCCCGCTGCCGCCGAGACATGAGTTACAAGCATTGCCATACCCGCATCGCCATTGGCGGCCAGCGCACTACCGGCATTAAAACCAAACCAACCAACCCAAAGTA
>JAFMIA010000152.1 GCA_017854255.1 Pseudomonadales bacterium | reverse complement strand
GCCCTCAGCCGCCGGTAAGGAGCCCTTAGCGCTAGATGGAGAGCCCTCAGCCGCCGGTAAGGAGCCCTCAGCGCCAGACTCACCGATGAATTGAGGCGAGTCTGTATCGCCCCGCATTCGATTGGTGCTGCCAATCGCCGTGCTCAAATCAGAAGTCGGCCCGGTCGTGGCCAGAGGGGGCGGCGACGGCGCATATTGTCGAGCCAGGGTTAATAATTGGCCCACTGAAAAAGGTTTGCTGAACAGGCCGGTAAACAATTTGACTACCTGTTCACTGCCCGCAAAATTTAGAGACGCGCTCATAGCGAAGGCGGGTACCTGGGCCAACGCTGGGGAGGCGGCTTTAATGGCGCGTAAGACCTCGTCACCCTTCATGCCAGGCATATTAATATCTAAAAGAAATAGATCAGGAACACCCTCAAACTCCGACAAAAAGTTCAGTAACCCTTCCCCATCGGAAAACCCATGGACCGTTGCGCCATACCGGGGCAACAGATTTTCAACAATGATGCGATTTGCCGCCATATCGTCAGCGACAACCACTTGCATTCCGTCCAGCACACGATCAACGTTTTGAGTGGGCGCAACGGCAATCTCGGCCGCAGCTGACTCGAGCGGCAAGCTTAGTGTGAACACCGTGCCACCCCCTTGACGCGCTGAAACACCGATCTCGCCACCCATTAACTCGGTCAGATTCTTAACAATCGTCAATCCAAGCCCCGTGCCGCCAAACGTTCGATCATGTTGATCATTGGTCATCACAAAGGCATCAAACAACGACGCCATCTTTTCTTCCGGAATACCAATCCCGGTATCCATAACCGCGATTTTTAAAATCGGATCAACCGTGATCTCGACCCCGACGCTGCCCTTTTTGGTGTACTTAATGGCATTCGACAACAGGTTATTTAGAATCTGTCGAATCCTAAAATCATCCCCTTTAAAATATCGCTCCGCGATTGCTTCTTCGTAGTAAAGGTCCAGCACAAGTTGTTGCCCCGTGGCCATTGGTTGCATCAACGATATGATATCTGTCGCTAGTGCGACGGGGGAAAAGGCCACTTTTTGGAGGACCATCTTTCCCGCTTCGACCTTGCTGTAATCCAGTACGTCATCGATGATTTGCCGCATAAACCCTGCACTGGTTATCGCTGTGCTGAGCAACTTTTGATCCCTGCCAACACTGTCCCGACTCAAAAGCTCTAAAATGCCTTGGATACCATGTAGCGGGTTTCTAATTTCATGGCTGATGGTTGCAAATAGGCGTTCTTTTTGCCGAATCTCGCTCGCCGCTTTTTCAGACGCTTGATTTAACATTTGATTCTGGCTTCGTAGCGCCTTCATCAACTCTTTATTTTCCCGCGCTAGTTGCTGGGCCTCAATCAGTTTTCGAAGGCTGATTTTAAGCGCATCATCAACCCAAGGCTTTTCAATAAATTGCGAAAAATGGCCTTCATTAACGCCATCAATCACCAGCTTTAAATCCGCATTACCCGACATCAAAACCCGGGCTGCCTCCAAGCCGCGATCTTGCACCGCCCCCAAAAAGGCAAAGCCATCCATTTCCGGCATTCTCAGATCAGACAGGATAATGTTCACGGACTCTTGATCTAAAATCGAAAGCGCCGCGGCACCCGAGCCTGCCGTCAAAATACGGTAGCCTTCTCGTCGTAATAGCCGCTGCAGTGCGCTCAATATTCGCGGCTCGTCATCAACCAACAAGATAACGGGCGGACTTTCTTCAACAGGCGTCATCATGATCTTAATCCTGAATGAGCAAAAATTAAGGTGTTGGACAAATTGTACTGATTAACCACGCGCTTAAACAGAACTACGCTTGCAACCCCGCGCGCTTTTTTTACGCGCGGCACACCCTAGTCTGGTGTAGGATCGAGACATCACTGATTCAGGATGGCCTTCATGCAACAGCCCTTAAAACCGTTTACCTTAGCGGCCTACTCAGGTGTTGCTCTTCCCATGGCCGCCATGGGAATGCCCATCGCCGTTTACCTACCTCGATTTTACAGCGAAGGCTTGGGACTTTCCTTAATCACGGTCGGACTGATTTTCACGCTCGCCAGAGTCTGGGATGTGGTGACCGACCCCGCCATGGGCTATCTCATTGATCGCTTTGAAACCCGATGGGGGCGACGAAAACACTGGATTGCCCTGGCGGTCCCCATCCTTGTGGTATCGGTGTATCAGGTTTTCATCCCATCACAGGAAGACGTCAGTGGCGGGTATCTTCTTTTTTGGCTCATTATGCTTTACGTCGGCTACACCATGATGGCTATCTCGCATCAATCCTGGGGCGCAGAATTAGCCGACAGTTATGACGAGCGAACGCGGCTCTTTGGCTGGCGTGAAATTTTCGTGATTGGCGGGATGACCATCGTCCTCGCGCTGCCTGCCCTACTGGAATCCACCGGCATCGACGATCAGCAATCTAAAGTCGCCAGCATGGGGTGGTTCTGTATTATTTTGTTTCCACTGTTGGCGCTACCCACTCTGGCTTTCGTCCCAGACAAACGTTCTAGTGGCCGCAGCGCCCTGTCGATTAAAGCGCAATTCTCATTACTCATGTCTAACCAACTGATGTGGCGGCTCCTTGCTGCGGATTTTTTAGCGGGCTTTGGCACCGCGGTAAGCGGCGCGCTCTATATTTTTGTTGCCAGCAAGTATTTCGAACTGCCGGGACATGCAAGCCTTGCGCTCCTGCTGTATTTCGTCGCAAGTTTTCTTGCCATGCCATTATGGATGAAGCTCGCAATCAAACTCGGTAAAGCCCAGGCGCTCACCATTGCCCTTGGATACGGGGCTTTAATCAACCTCATCCTGATTCCCCTCGCAGAACCCGGCAATGCGGTCGTACTCTGGTGTTTCACGTTATCCTTTGGCGTGGCCTTTGGCGCCGCCCCAACCTTGCTTAGAACCATGATGGCAGACCTTACCGACCTTGATGAGCTCGACTCCGGCGAGAAACGCGCTGGACTCTTCTTTGCGATGCTCACAACGACAAACAAGCTGGGCGCGGCGGTCGCTGTGGGGTTATCCTTTACCATCCTCGAAGCCGTTTTCGCTTTTCAACCTGCAGCCGAAAACTCCGAGGCAGCGTTGCAGGGGTTATTATGGACCTACGCCATCGGCACCGCCGCGGGCCTATTGCTTGCTGCACTGCCCGTTATCAACTACCCCCTTAATCGAGCGCAACATCAAAAAATCCGAGATCAACTTGACGCCCGCGCCTGAGGTTAGCGCACGCCTCACCCAATCTAATTATGGTGACAGCGCGTAAAATAAGCCAAATCTTGTGATAACCCACCA
>JAFMIA010000061.1 GCA_017854255.1 Pseudomonadales bacterium | reverse complement strand
GGCGGGAGTTGAACCCGCGTCCGTCAGTTCTCTGCCTTCGGCTCTACATGCATAGTTTGTCTATTATTTAACCGTTCACTGGCCCGGCAAACAGGGATTAAACGGCGAGCTTGCTTTAAGTTTAACTGCATCAACCACAAGCGGGGTCTGACAGCGGTCCCATGAGTCGTGCCCTCGGTTTGAATACATGGGCACATCCGCCCCGAGGTAAGCTAAATAAAAAGTAACCCGAAGGTTAGGTTTTTAGGCAGCTAGCGCGTAGTTTTCGTCATTGGCAACTATAAAGTTACAGTGATTGTTTTACGAGAGTCACTACCCTCTCGGCATGCACCTTAGGTTTCGTAACCAGCGTCGAAGCCAAGTCACCCCCCTAGGCATCAGTATACGTCTAATTGTTGATGCGAGATAGCTGGCATTTTTGGCCGCAAAAGACAGGTCATCTCATTTCTTCGTATCAATGTTACCGTGTTAACATTTTTCATTTTCTACAGGTGCACACCATTAAAACCGCAATTATTCTTGCAAACCTTGGCACGCCGGATGAACCGACTGCGCCCGCCATCAAGCGCTACTTGGCCGAGTTCCTATCCGACCCCCGCGTCGTCAATCTACCGCGTTCAATTTGGCTGCCCATACTGCACGGGGTGATTCTTAAGACCAGACCCAAGAAACTTACCCACAATTATTCGATGATCTGGGGTACCCATGATGGCCCAATCAGGAATATCACGGCCGCGCTGACTCGGCGCGTCGCCAAATATTTTAAGCGGAAATATCCTGAGCGCGATTTGCACTTTTACACGGCAATGACTTATGGCAATCCTGCAATTAAATCGATCCTGAATCAGGCCCAAGACGACGGCTGCAGCGAGTTCCTCGTCATTCCACTCTACCCACAGTATGCAGGCGCAACCACTGGCGCCGTCTTCGACAAGTGGGTAACAGCAACCGATGATCAAATCGTTCCGAATTTCAGATTCATCAGTGAGTACCACACCCATCCAAAATACATCCATGGATTAACAAAATCGATCGAAAAATATAATAAGAAGCTGATAGCGGGCGCTCACTTACTATTTTCTTTTCATGGGATCCCCATGTCACAAAGTGATGCAGGTGACCCCTACGCGAGCCAATGTCAGGAAACAGCGCGTCGCGTCGCGCACGCTCTGGGGTTGACCAAAGATCAATGGTCGGTTGCCTTTCAGTCTAAATTTGGCCCCGCGGCCTGGCTTACACCCGCCACAATTGATCAAATGCGCGCCTTCCCCACGGCCGGTAAAAAAGATCTCTTGGTAATCTGCCCAGGGTTTTCGGTCGACTGCCTAGAGACCATTGAAGAGATTAAAGTTGAAAACCAAGACGCCTTTCTGGCCGCAGGCGGCGACGCTTTTCAATATGTTAAGGCGCTCAATGCGACCCAGGATCATGTTGCGCTGATGGTGGCCCTCGTTGAGGAACATTTGTTCGATCGCGAGCTTCGTGGTCGAACCCCACCTCGAGTTAATCTCAACCAGTTTTAAGGACGCCCAATGGAAATTAGAATGGATGGCCGGGTTGCCCTCATCACCGGTGGTAGCAAAGGCTTGGGCTATGCCATGGGATTAAAGTTTGCGGAATCCGGGGCGCAGATCGCGCTCGCCGCTCGAACTAAGGCGGCGGTCACGCAAGCGGCTTTAACCATCGCCCAAACCACGGGCCAAAAGGCCATTGGTTACGTTTGCGACGTCGCCGATGCCGAGGACATCAAACGACTCCACCAAGCGGTTACAACGGACTTCGATCGCATCGATATCCTGGTAAACAATGCCGGCTTCGCAAAAGCCGGCGCCTTTGAGGCCATCACCGATGAGGAGTGGCAGTACGATTTAGATCTCAAACTCATGGCCGCGGTTCGCTTAAGCCGCTTGGTCCTGCCATCGATGAAAGCCAATCGCTGGGGCAGGATTATTAATATGCTCAATACCCTTGCTAAGACACCCGCCAAAGGCTCGGCCCCGACCTCGGTGACCCGCGCCGCCGGCATGGCGCTCACCAAGGTCTTAGCCGGCGAAGGCGCCGCGCATAACGTTCTGGTGAACGCTTTAAATATCGGGCGGATTGAGTCCGACCAGATGGTGCGAGCACACAAGGCGAGTGGGTCGAACGATTCATTAAAGGCTTTTATAAAGGCGGCTGGCAAATCCTTGCCCATGGGGCGTCTGGGCTACGCCGATGAGTGTGCGAGCCTAGCCTGCCTTTTATGCTCGGATGCGGGCGGCTACGTTAGCGGCACCGCCATCAACGTCGATGGTAATTTATCGCCGGCCCTGTAATTCTTATCCAAGACACAATCTAGGGGCTATACTGCCCACAAGGATTGCGCGCAGCCTGACTCAGCCCAATGATTTGAAATCACACACAAGGTGCCTATGACACTCACTGCTTTTGTCCTGCTTATCCTAAGTCTTGCGCTGACACTGAACCTTTACTTCCCTGTGCTCAGCAATGCCCGCTTCATGGTCTATAGCTTTGCGACTGGATGGATGGCTGGCGAACTCGCCCTTCAAATCGCCCTCATCGAAATGCTACTCGCCGCTATACTCCTCATTAACGGCAGTTTTTCCGGTTTGATTGGATTTTTTGCAATCCTTGCGCTCTTCGCGAATTGGCTGGCCCTGCTGCACCATCACTATCAGGGGCAAGCGCTCGGGCCTGTCGTTGAAAGCGCGCTGCAGAAGGGTTTGGGCGCGGATTATCGAGCCGCCATCAACCCGGATCTACGGAGCGCACTCCAACTGGCGCCCGACTTTGCAACCCAACTGCGGCCTTTTAAACGCGATAAAACCGGACTCACCATCACCCGAAACATCCCTTATGACCACCATGACTTGAAGCTCGATATCTATGCGGCGGACACAAGGCCCGCCTCGGCACCGGTCTTGATGCACATCCACGGCGGAGCCTGGATGTACGGGGACAAAGCCGGCCAAGCCGTGCCTTTAATGCAGCACATGGCGCGACTCGGTTGGATCTGCTGCTCGGTGGCTTATCGACTGAGTCCGAGCGCCACCTACCCAGATCACATCATTGATTGCAAAGCGGCGCTGAGTTGGATCAAAGCTAATATCGGTGATTATGGTGGCAATGCTGATTTTATAGCCGTTACCGGCGGGTCCGCAGGTGGGCATCTCTCAGCGCTACTGGCCCTCACCCCCAACGACCCGGCGTTTCAGCCCGGATTCGAAACCAAAGACACCAAGGTTCAGGCAGCCGTACCCTTTTATGGCGTTTTTGATTGGTCAAACCGAGACCAGCTGCAATATAACGCTGGCCTGCAAAGCATCCTGGAAGATCGCATCGTGAAACAAACACTTGCCGCCGCCCCAACCCTGTTCGAAAACGCCTCGCCCTTGCTGCGCATAACCGACAGCGCGCCGCCCTTCATGGTCGTCCATGGCGATAAAGATTCGTTGGTTCCAATTGGCTTGGGGCGGGTTTTTGCAGCGGAACTCGCCGCTGCCTCGGACAATGCGGTTGTCTACCTAGAGGTGCCTGGCGCCCAGCACGCCTTTGATGTTTTCGCCTCACCTCGAAGTGAACACACCAAGCTGGGCGTGGCACGATTTCTCACCCACGCCTTCAGTCAGCACTTAGCGCACTCGGGCGCTAGGCAGACTTCTTGATCCGAACCGGAATGCTGCTTGAACGCGTCATCCCGGTATAGCGCTGGGTATCGGACTCGCTACTGACCAACAAATTGGTGTTGGCCCCGTTCTCTCGCACCGAACCCTGCTTGTCGGGCGACAAACCCCAGCAGTGATGCATTGCAATCACGCCTGGCTTAATCTTGGCATCCGCTTTAACAATCGCGGATATTTGGCCATGGGCCGAGGCAATCTGAACCTCATCATCATCTTCAATACCCAGCGCCGCCAGATCCGCAGGATGCAGGTGAGCGGGATTGGTGGTGCCACTCTTTTTCTTCAATACGGGCAGGTTATGTCCAAAGGAATTCAAGACATATTTGCTTCTAAACCCAATTAGAAGGTGCGGAAAATCAGCATTGAGTCCAGGCTCGGCGCGCAATTCTGCAAACTCCTCCTCGACCCCCTCCGGGTACAGCTTAAGCTTGCTTACAGACCCTTCTGGCCCAGGCTGCACTTCTGACACCACATCCTCAAAGATATGACCACCGGGATTATCGCGCAGCCAATCAAGATCCACCCTAGAGCCATTCGTTATCGCTTTTAGCAGATCAAACTTTTCTGGCTTGGGTTGATTTGGAATCACCGACCGGCCGATATTGATTTCCAAATTCATCCGATCTGCAATCGCCCAATACAGCTCCCACTCTTCAATGACATCGTGTTCGGACTCAATGACCGCTCGACTATATTGGCTATACGGTTTTTCATACCAGGCATCGGACAATAAGGTGACGTCCTCACGCTCAAGGGTGAGCTTCGGCGCAAGCACATAATCTGCCAATTCCGCCGTGGCAGAAATATACGGGTCAATACACACCAACAGTTCTAGGTCCTTCATTGCCGCGAGCGCTTTTTCCTGATCTGGCCACGCCATAATCGGGTTTCCCGCGATCACAAACAGCGCTTTCACCTGCCCTTCCCCAGGCGTGAGAATTTCATCCGCCAGTTGCGCCGTTGGCATCTCCCGCGATGGCCCGAGTCGTCCCGGCGTCACTAACTCTCCTAAGTCTGGTCGCACCCGACAGCGCGCCCCCCGTCCCCAAGCCACGGCCACATCGGCAACTTGCGCGACTTTAGGCGATGGCGGTGACAACATGCCAGGATTCGGCAGTCGATCTCCTGCCCGGTAAAAACGTCCGCAAACAATATTGAGCGAGGACACCAAGTGTTGGGTCAAGTTCGGATGCGCGCCCATTTCGGGACCGGTGCCCGTAATGGCCGTGCCTTTCGGACCACTGGCGAACAAGCGCGCCGCCTCGATGATCAACGCGTCTTCAACACCCGTCCGGGCTGCCACGTCCGCCAAATCGAATCCCGAGACTTCTGCTTGCAACGATGCCAAACCCGACACGTTTTGATCGCAAAAATCTTGATCCTGTAACCCTTCGCTCAAAATCACTTTCAGCATGCCCGACAGTAAGGTCGCATCTTCACCAGGACGAACCTGTAAATGCAGATCTGCGCGCTTCGCCAATTCTGTTTTTCTAGGGTCGATCACGATGAGCTTTAAACCCCGCTTCTGCGCACGCCGCAACTGATCAGCCGGACTCACGGAAGGGACGCCGCCCGGGGGCGCGTAGTGCGACACCAGCGGATTATTACCAATAATCAAAACCACATCGGAGTCGTGAAAGGAATGACTGCCGCCCGTCCAGTAACCAATCCGTGAGCCAACAAACACCTTTGCCGGCTGATCAATCGTAACGCTCGTATAGTAAGACGGCGATTGCAATGCATTATGAAATGCCCGGCTGTAGACGAGTTGAGCTGAATTCTGAAAGGCGACCGTACCGTTATAAGTCGCGATCGAACGGGGACCGTGCTCCGCGACCAAGGCTTTTACTTTCTCAGCGATCTCATCGAAAGCCTCATTACTTGTGACGGGGGTAAATTCACCGTCTTCGCCTTTCTTTAAGCAGTTGGTCAACCGCGCAGGCTGATACATTTGCTCAACCAGCTGCCGGCCTTTGATGCAGGTATAGCCGCCATACATCGCGTTGCTGGTATCTGGCTTGACCGACAGCACTTTGCCGCCTTCAACCTCGGCCAACATCGGGCAGTAAGCATGGCAATACCGGCAAAAGGTTTGATGGGTTGTCATGATAAGCGCTCCACGTCTGTGCGTTTGCTCGAACCAGATCAACGTCTAGCAAGAACTAAAAGTTAGGGTCTCGGTAGGATTCCGGAAATTACTATCAAGGTTTTTCTGAGCCTGAGCGCTGCTCACCTAGCCTGGGGGCAACCCGGACCCTCAGGGTTGACTCATTCGAAAACGCCAAAGATGAAAAGCAGTCTCTACCCTTGCGCCTTAGCAAACCATCTTACTCACTGTGGGTCAACGCATAACCCTAAATTGATCTGCGCAGCTTACTGACGCTTCACGCCGACAAGCCCGACGCTCAGGATCATCCCAGGGGCCCAGCCAGTAAAAAAACTCGGTCAAAACGGTCATCGTTTTGGCGCCGGGTCTTTTTTGATTCCTCGCCGTTGAACCGCTACGGTATGAGCTCCGCCATGCTATCTTTTTACGAAGGGGATAAATCTGATGCAAACCTTCCAACTCGGTGATACCCGCGTTACCCGCATTGAGGAGCTCATCGGGCCTTTATTCGACCCGATGACGTTTTTCCCAACTTTCCATCAGGGTTTAGTGAACGCCCACAAAGACTGGTTACTCCCAAACCATATGGATCCAAAAACGGGTCGAATTATTGCCTCGATGCATTCTTGGCTAATCCAAACGCCGCACCACAACATCTTAATTGACGCGTGTATCGGCAATCACAAAGATCGAAACCCGTACCGCGCCTGGCATCAAATGAAGACCGATTGGCCTGCACGACTTAAGGCAACCGGCGTGGGCCCCGCCCAAATCGATTACGTGCTCTGCACCCACTTACATGTTGATCATGTCGGTTGGAACACCCAACTGATCGATGGGACCTGGCAACCGACCTTCCCCAACGCGCGTTATGTCTTTTCAAAGACAGAATTGGAGCATGTTCAGGCAGCACTTCAAACCGCTGATCCAAACGATGATTTTGCTTTAGTGAATCAAAAAACCTATCACGACAGTATCAAACCCATACTGCCCCAAACCGATTTGGTAATCGACGAGATGGACCTCATCGGCGATCGACTGAGTATCGCCCTGACGCCGGGCCATACGCCTGGCAGCATTACCTTGGCCCTCACTAGCGGTGATGAGCGCGCCCGGTTTTGTGGGGATATTTGTCATCATCCGTTGCAGGTCTACGAGCCCACCATGAACAGCGCATTTTGCGAGCTGCCTGAGCAGGCAATTGAGACTCGCATCAACCTGCTTGAAGACTGTGCAGAAAACAATTTACTGCTTATGCCGGCGCATTTTGGACCGAGCCATGCAGGATGGGTGCAACGCAGGGCAAACGCATACGCCTTCAAGTGGTACTAAGCCGCTTTGCTGTTAGGGGCCCAACACCGTGCAGGATTGGCCTCAAAACCCTCGCAATCTCATAAAACTGTCGTAATCCGTGCAGATTTAGCGCGGATTAGGTCCCCTGATGAGACGAAGTCAACCCGGTAAGATGATGGCGAGATCGCATCACCCTGCGTCTGGACGAATCAGGTCAAAGAAATCATTAATCATTCGAAACGTCAGCCCCCAAACGACCTGTGCGCCAACCTGATAACCCGGAAAAGTGCCCTCACGCTGAAACTCTGGAAAACTTGCGTCCGTCAGAGAACGTCCGCTGATCATTTCATCGAGATTTCCCCAAAGCACTTCCGCCACTTCCTCATTGGGCTGCAACGGGACGGCTTTATCCTCTAACGCAAAAACCTGAGGCGTCACCACAAGGTCAAAGCCGGCGCGCGGGTTTGCCCGGATGCCCGCCAGTGAGCCAAGATAGCGTCCGGCTTGGTTCAAATCCAAGCCAATTTCTTCGTGCGTCTCTCTGCGCGCCGTTTCAACCAGGTCGGTATCAATCGTTTCTCGATGACCACCCGGCAACGCCATCTGACCCGACCAGGGGTCTCCCTCTTTTTTGGCTCGAAGAATAAACAACGCCCGCAACCCACTTACCTTTGGTTGAAGCACCAACGCAACTGCCGCCTCGCGCTGACCGGGAACGATTTCTTGGGTGGTAAACGTTTGATTCGCAAGGCGGGCTTCGATGGTTTCAAGTTGTAATGACGGACGCATGAACTTTGGGTGCTCTGATTAAGGTGCTGGCATCAAGGCTCGAGAGCATACCATGGTGGATCAGAAGCTGCTTTTGACGGAGAATCATTCCTGGCCGAACCGCAACAAGGATCAATTATGCTCAGCGCCCTGACCGCTCCAGTGCAACGCCTGCTTTGGCTGCCGATCGTTTTTTTAGCGGGCTGCGCCGTCAACCCGGTCACGGGTAAAAACGAGCTCATGCTGCTGGATGAGTCCCAAGAAATTTCAATGGGCGCGAAACAGTTTGAGCCCACCCAGCAGTCCCAAGGCGGACGCTATATGAGCGACCCCGACCTGACGCGTTACGTCAGCGAAATCGGTCAACGCTTAGCAAGGGTTGCCGACCGATCATTGCCTTATGAATTCGTGATCATCGATGACAGCACACCCAATGCGTGGGCCTTGCCCGGCGGCAAAATCGCGGTCAACCGAGGCCTTCTCACCAAACTCAATTCTGAAGCGGAGCTCGCAGCCGTACTCAGCCATGAAATCGTCCACGCGGCCGCGCGCCACAGCGCCAAATCGATCGAGCGCGGTATGCTGCTGTCCAGCGTGATTGGTGTCGCCAGTTCTGCAATCGATCAGAATGCGGGCAATTATGGCCGTATCTTTGATAATGGTGCGCAATTGGGCGCGCAATTTATCGTATCTTCCTATGGTCGAGAGGCGGAGCTAGAGTCCGACGCCTACGGCATGATCTATATGATGCGCGCGGGTTTTGACCCGGAGGCCGCAGTTTCGCTGCAAGAAACCTTCGTGCAATTGTCCAAGGGCCAATCCAATAACTGGCTCGACGGCATGCTTGCCAGCCACCCGCCCTCGCAAGAACGGGTCGAGAAAAATCGCGATACCGCGCAGCGCCTAAAACAGGCCGCGCGCCAGGACCTCACCTTGGGCTTTGATCGCTATCAGTCCAAGCTCAATCGCCTCAGTCAGCAATCGCAAGCCTACAATCAAACCCAAACCGCGCTCATCGCTTTAAAAGAGGGCGATCTGAGTAAGGCGCAATCGGAAATCCAAACAGCGCTCGAGCAATCCCAATCTGAGGCTCAGATCCACAGTGCCGCCGGTCAGATTGCGATGGCCAGACAAGAATTCCGTCAAGCTCAGACGCACTTTTCAGCCGCGATTAAGATTAACCCCAACCACTTCAGATACTTTCTGGGTCGAGGCTTGGCCGCCAAAGCGCTGAACCAAACCGACGCAGCCCGGGCAGACCTTCAGCAAAGTCAGGCGCTGTTTTCAAGTCAAGCCGCAGCCCAGGCCCTGGCTGAACTCGGCGGATAACCCAACATTATCGCGGATCTAGTTTCAGGGGCTAAGCCTGCTATATTGATCAAATGGCCAACCCAAAAACCTCGCCAAGCGCTGAGGCCGCTCTAACAACACCCGTTCAGCGAAGTCGCTGGCGCAGTACTTTTGCCGCGTTTGAAATCAAAAACTATCGTTGGTTTTTCCTCGCCCTGTGCGGCAATTTTGCCGCCATGAACATCCAAATGTTCATTCGAGGCTGGCTGGTCTACGAAATCACTGCGTCCTACGAAAAGCTTGGCTGGATGACCGCCGCCGGCGGGCTAGTGGGCTTATTCGCCGCACCGCTCGGCGGCGTTGTTGCGGACCGCGTGCGGCAAAAGAAAGTTGTGCTCCAGATCAGCGGCGTGGCCAATGCCCTCATCACCTTTTGGATTGCGGCGCTCATCTATCGCGGGGAGCTGGTCTTTGGACACTTGCTGGTGTCATCGATCCTGCAGGGCCTTGTGATGAACGCGATGATGCCGGCACGACAGGCATTTACAAAGGATATTGTCGGTCTTAATCGACTCACTAATGCCATTGGGTTAAGTACCTCGGGCATGAATACGGCGCGGTTGCTGCTACCCGGCTTGGCAGGCGGCTTGGTTGCCGCGCTCGGCGGCGGCAACGGCAATATTGATCCAGCACAATGGATCTATCTGCTGATGGCCGGTCTGTATTTATGGTCTGCTGCACTAATGTCTTTTATCCAAGTTAACGATAAAGCAGACGCCGATATGCCCACCGGGTCAATGTTGGTCGAGCTTCGCCTTGGATTTCGCTACGTTCTCGACACCCCCGTCATTTTCATGCTGCTCGGGTGCAACTTCCTCATGGTGTTTTTCAGCCTAACTTATTTCATGCTCCTGCCAGGCTTTGCCAAAGATGTTCTGGCCGCGGGCCCGGATCGGCTTGGGTTATTGATCTCGATCTCGGGTATCGGATCGCTCCTCGGCTCGCTCTATATCGCGTCGTTCGGAAATCGGCGTCGGGCTCGGATTCTCTTATGGGGGGCTGGCATTATGGGCATTAGTTTGCTGCTCTTCGCCATATCAACACATTTTTGGATTTCGGTCGCCTTGCTCACCGTCGTCGGCTTTGGTCAAGCAACCCGCATGTCGCTCAGCAATGTGCTCATCCAATCCTATGTTGAAGACGAATTTCGCGGCAGGGTGATGAGCATCTATATGCTGGAGATGGCGCTGTTATCGGTCAGCATCTATCCGATCAGCCTACTCGCAGAGTTTTATGGGCCACAATGGGCGGTTGGTTTGTCGGCCCTCGGTTTGATCATCATGGTCGTGATTTTATTCAACGTCCCACGCTATCGCGATCTCGATTAAACTCCCTAATTCGATCGCGACGTTTGGAGACATCAGTGGCTAACCCGCATTGGGAAAATCCAGAAACATTGGCTTTTGGTCGCCTACCCGCAGCAGCCCATTTCCATCGATTTGCGAGCAAGGCACAAAGCAAAGCCAGTCAGTCCAGCCGCGAGACGGAACTCTCTGACGGCTGGCGATTTCTAAGGATACCCCACCCTGACCAGGCGCCTTTGGGCTGGGAACAACCCGATTTCGATGATCAATATTTTAAGGCGGTAACCCTGCCGGCACTGTGGACCATGGATCCCGATGAAATCGATCAACCCATTTACACCAACGTTAGAATGCCCTTTCGGCAAGAACCACCTCGCGTCCCTGACCAAAACCCAACGGGACTTTATCGGCTTACACTCAATCATCAATCGAGTACTCGCTTGCAATCCGTGCTCGTACTCGAAGGCGTTGAGAATTGCTGCTACGTTTTTTGTAATGGCCACACCATCGGCTTTAACAAAGACTCTCGACTGCCTGCAGAGTTTGATTTAACGCCGTTTTTGGTGCCCGGCGAAAACCTAATCGCCTTGATGATTTTAAGGTTTAGTGACGCAAGTTATATCGAAGATCAAGATCAGTGGTGGCATGCAGGCGTTCATCGTCCGATCCGGTTATCCCGCCGGCCTTGGGTCAACTTAAGGGATATTCATGCCAAACCAATCTTCGACCCGAGTGATCAGAGCGCACGGCTGGATCTCAGCATCGCCCTGTCTGCCTCAGGACGCGGCGCGCTCGGACACAGTGTCAGCGCAGCCCTCTACCCATCCGGGCAAGATCGGAATTTAACCCAAGGGCTCGCTGGCCAGATTGACCGCGCTCAGTACTTTCCGGTTACCGGCAAAGGCGCGGTGATCGAATTGTCAAAGTCCCTCAAAAAGGTTGATGCCTGGTCGAGTGAACACCCTAACCTTTACGATTTGGAAATCACCCTGAAGGACCCCTTGGGCCGAGTGCTGGAATGCGCTCGATTGAAGATCGGGTTTCGACACATTGAAATCAAAGACCGCCAACTCCTGATCAATGGTCAAGCCGTCCTGATCCGAGGCGTTAACCGTCATGATCACTGCGACCAGAACGGGAAAGTCATTTCTGAAGCCTTGATGCGGCAAGATTTAACGCTCATGAAACAGCACAACATCAACTCAGTTCGGACCAGCCACTACCCGAATCAATCTCGATTTTTAGAACTGTGCGATGAATACGGCTTATACGTCATCGATGAAACCAATCTTGAAGCCCATCATCACTACGCTCAACTCGGCCAAGACAGTCACTGGGCGCCGGCGTTTTTATCTCGCGCGACCCGGATGGTCGAGCGCGACAAAAACCATGCCTGCATTTTTTCCTGGAGTCTTGGTAACGAAACCGGCTATGGCCCCAACCAAGCTGCTATGGCCGCCTGGATCCGAGCCTTTGATCCAAGCCGGCCGATTCATAACGAAAATGCCATCTGCGAGCAAGGCGTCAAACGCGACTGGGATGCCAACGCCGAAGGCTCGGACCTCGTCTGCCCCATGTACCCGTCCGTTGCCGAATTAATCGAACATGCCACGACCAGCCAAGATCCAAGACCCGTCATCATGTGCGAGTTTGCCCACGCCATGGGCAACAGTTGCGGCAACCTCCAGGAATACTGGGATGCGATTGAAACCCATAAAGGGTTGCAGGGCGGTTTCATCTGGGAATGGATCGATCACGGGATTCTCGCGGCCGCCGATGGTCAAGCTTATTGGGCATATGGCGGTGATTTTGGGGAAACGATTCACGACCTGAACTTCGTGTGCGATGGACTCTGCTGGCCGGACAGAACCCCGCATAGCTCGTTGCTTGAATTTAAAAAGGTGGTTCAACCGATCAAAGTCCGCAAACGCCGAGGAGATCGTTTTGAGATTAGCAACCAACAAGACTTTACCGATTTGGCCGGACTGACCGTCACTTGTCATTACTTGGTAGACGGCTTGATTCAAAACACACGTGTCCTAAAACTGCCGAAAGTACGCGCCGGCGCCGCGGTCGAGGTGGTGGTTGCCGCACCCAAATCCTGCACCCATCAACCCGGGGAGCACAGCATTCTGTTCGAGTTCGCGCTCAAACAAAAACAATCTTGGTGCGATGCCGGGCATCTGATGGCTTGGGATCAAATCGCCTTAAAAACCGTTCAAGCCGCCGCGAAAACGCGGCCGCGTAAGGACCAGCCAACGCCGCCTGATATTCAAGTTCAGGACGGGCGGATTCAATTACGCGCCATGGATTCAGTCTTTTGTTTCGATGCTTTCGGCTTGGCTGACATTTGCTTCAAAGAAGACGCCATCCTACAGGGCAACCTAATGATCAATATCTGGCGGGCGCCAATTGATAACGATGGCATCAAGGGTTGGACCGGTCAGCAGCATAAGGCGCTGGACCGATGGCGCGCACAAGGCCTGTTTGACGCTGAACCAGAAACCGGAAAGCTATCGATTACAGAGCAAGGCGCCCACGGCGTTGTCCTCAGTCATACCACTCGAGTCGTGACGCAAGTCGGGCAAATCCGCTGCAAAACGCGATACCATCTGACCGCCGATGCTGCGCTCCATGTTTCTCATCGTTTTCAAGTGCCCAAGGCGTTAGAAGACTTACCGCGGCTAGGCGTTCGGTACCGACTCAACCCGGACTTTGAGCACCTATCTTGGTATGGCCGAGGGCCTCATGAGACCTATGTCGATCGCAAACAATCTGGCCGCTTAATGGTGCACGAAAGTACGGTGGGTGCCCAGTATGTACCGTATATCCTGCCTCAGGACCATGGCAACCTGACAGACGTAAGATGGCTTGGGCTCCATAATGATCGTCAACTGGGGGTGATCGTGACGGGGCATCCGCTGTTTGAAGCGTCCGCCAGTCATTACCCCAAGGAATCGCTTTTAAACGCCTTTCACACCTATGAAGTCGCGCCGGATCATCACGTTTGGCTGAGCCTAGATGTCATGCAACGCGGCCTGGGCGGCGCCAGTTGTGGACCGGACACCTTACCCCCATACCGATTGTCCAGTGGCGCGTTTAGCCTCGACTATACCTTAGCGCTGCAAGCCCCCGAGCGCTGAGGCTGAATCTCAACGCATGCGACGCTTAATCGGCAAGCTATTCCTCGCAGGAGCCGCTCATCACATCTCGCCTGCCATGACGCGTCGGGCGCCCCGCCGCTTTGAGGCGAGCAAGGGTATCAACAATCTGTTAGGGCTCAGCACCATCCTTCTCGGCCTTGACCGAAATAAAAAAGCGCGCGGCGGTTGATTGACCTGTCGCAAGCGCGGCAGTAAGGTGCACCAAACTGATGACAACAGCGCCGATATGCCCCAAGCCATTGCCTTTGCTTTTGAAGCATCCTTAAAGAAACTCGAAACCTTGGTTGAAACCATGGAAGCCGGTGAACTCTCCCTCGAGGACTCCTTGAAGGCGTTTCAGGAGGGCATCGCATTGACCCGCGCGTGCCAAAAAGCCCTGACCGATGCCGAGCAAACCGTCGCGCAGCTGGTAAAAACCAGTCATGGCGTTGCATCCGAGCCCTTCGAGTCTTCCGATGACGGCTGAGTTTCTAGCCCCGTTCCAAAACCGAATCGAAGTAAAGCTTGCACAACGACTCAGCACATTTGACCAACCCAAAGCACTTCTTGATGCCATGCAGTACGCCTGTCTGGGTGGGGGTAAACGTCTGCGTGCAACCCTTGTTTATCTGAGCGCCGACGCGCTCGAACTTAACTTAGATCAAGCTGACAGCACCGCAATCGCAGTTGAACTGATTCATGCCTACTCGTTAATCCATGACGATTTACCGGCCATGGATGATGACGGTCTACGGCGTGGAAAACCCAGCACCCACATTCAATTTGGAGAAGCCTTAGCGATCCTGGCAGGAGACGCACTACAAGCGGCTGCCTTTCAAACGCTCGCAGAGGACGAGCTACTTGATCCCGCAGCAAGGCTTCGTCTCATTCAAGCACTTAGCATCGCATCCGGCATACAAGGCATGGTGGGCGGCCAAGTCCATGATATGGCAGGGGAACACCAAGCGCTCAGCTTGAGCGCCCTCACCGAGATGCATGCGCTTAAGACCGGCGCGCTCATTGAGTTCTCAGCCGCAAGCGCAGCCATCATCGCGAACAACCAGCGCGTCGAACCACTCCTTCGATCCTTTGGCGCGCAACTCGGCCTGGCATTCCAAGTGCAAGACGATATCCTCGATGAAACCAGCAGCACTGAAACCCTCGGCAAGCAGCAAGGCTCAGACCGAGCTCAGGCAAAATCGACCTTTGTTTCCTTATTGGGCCTTGAGGCGGCGCAAAACCATCTTGCTGACCTCATGAAGACCGCTCTAAACCTTCTCCAGCAATCGCAGCTTGAAACCGACAATTTACGAGCGCTGGTTCATTACATGGTCGAAAGAAAACATTAATACCGAGAAAATCTTTCGATGCTTTCGTGTAAACTTCCGACATCAAGTTAATCAATTCGTCTTATGTTCTACACCATCCCAACCGAGCGTCCTGACACGCCGCTGCTAGATACTGTGATTGTCCCCAGCGACTTAAGACGACTGAGTCTGGCTGAGTTAGATCAATTGGTTGATGAACTCAGACACTTTTTGCTTTATACCGTTGGACAAACCGGCGGGCACTTTGGCGCAGGGCTTGGCGTCATTGAATTAACCGTTGCGCTGCATTATTGCTTCGATACGCCCGACGACCACTTAATCTGGGATGTAGGCCATCAGACCTACCCGCACAAGATCTTAACGGGCCGACGTGAACAGATGGGCTCCTTAAGACGCAAAGACGGCTTGGCGCCCTTTCCATCAAGAGATGAGAGTCCTTTTGATACCTTTGGCGTCGGACACTCCTCGACCTCGATCAGTGCTGGCTTGGGCATGGCCTTGGCCAAAAAAGCCCGCGGCAACCCGTCGAAAACCGTTGCCGTGATTGGAGATGGTGCTATGACCGCAGGCATGGCCTTTGAAGCCCTGAATCACGCGGGCTCGGTTGATGCCGACATGCTGGTCATCCTAAACGACAACGCCATGTCCATTTCGGAAAATGTTGGCGGGCTCGCAAGTTATTTTGCCCGCATTCTCTCCAGCCGATTTTATTTAAATGTTCGACAAGGCGGTAAAAAGATTTTAAGTCACCTGCCTTCCGCGCAAAATTTTGCTCGAAAAACCGAAGAGCACATGAAGGGCATGGTGGTGCCGGGAACGCTCTTTGACGAACTCGGCCTGAACTACATCGGCCCAATTGATGGACACGATTTACGCGCCCTGGTGACGGCCTTAACCAATATCAAGGATCAAAAGGGACCGCAATTTCTGCATCTTGTGACCCAAAAAGGCAAGGGCTTTGAACCCGCCGAAGCCGCGCCCATTGGTACCCATTCAATGTCAAAAATTGAAACCAACCCCGTTGGCCGCAATGACAAACAGCCCAGTTACTCCAATATTTTTGGGCAATGGATCTGCGATAAAGCCGGAGCAGACGCCCGCCTTATGGCGATCACACCCGCGATGCGCGAAGGCTCAGACCTGGTTGCGTTTTCTGAACGCTTTGCAGACCGTTACTTTGATGTTGCCATCGCAGAGCAACATGCGGTGACTCTGGCTGCTGGGCTTGCCTGCGAGGGGATGAAACCGGTTGTCGCCATTTATTCCACTTTTCTACAACGCGCCTATGATCAACTGGTTCATGACATCGCCATTCAGAATTTGGATGTGCTGTTTGCGATTGATCGCGCTGGGCTGCTCGAGGATGGGCCGACCCATTCCGGGGTCTTTGATTACAGTTTTTTACGGTGTATCCCCAATGTCGTTGTGATGGCGCCCTCAGACGAGAGTGAACTCAAAGCCCTGCTCGAATTTGGCTATGATTATTCGGGCCCCGCCTGTGTCCGCTACCCACGAGGCGACATAACCGGTGAAGGCTCTGATGCGCCGATCCAGATCGAATTAGGCCGAGCTAACGTGCGCCGGTCTGGCAGCGCCATTGCAATGCTGGTCTTTGGCAGCATGCTGAAGACCGGCCTCTCGGTGGCTGCGCAATTGGACGCAACCGTTGTGGATATGCGATTTGTAAAACCGCTTGATGAAGCGCTGATCAAGCAAATTGCGAGCGAGCATGCCTTCATTGTGACCCTTGAAGAAAATGCGGTTCAGGGCGGCGCTGGCTCGGCGGTCAATGAAAGCTTAACGAGGACGGGCTATCGCGGATTGGTTTTAAACCTAGGCATCCCGGATGAATTTATACAGCCCGAGAAACCTGCGGAAATGATTAAAGCCAGCGGCCTTGACGCCGACAGCATCTTGCAACGCATCCTCGATCATCAAGCAGCTTTCGGAAACTAGCTAGCCGTTGACTGGCCAAGTAGGTGTCCTAACTTGCCCGCTTTCGTCTTGAGATAACGATCATTATGGTCGTTGTGACCGGTCTCTATTGGCATGCGGTCCTGGACTTCGATACCCAATTTGGTCAAGGCGTTAACCTTCACCGGGTTGTTGGTCATCAACCGAACCGAGCCGACCTGCAGATGCGCAAACATATTTCGGCACATCGTGTAATCTCGAAGGTCTGCATCAAACCCAAGGCGCTCATTCGCTTCAACCGTATCCGCCCCGGCATCTTGAAGCTGATAGGCTCGGATTTTATTGATCAGGCCAATGCCCCGGCCTTCTTGCCTGAGGTAGAGTAAAACCCCAGCGCCTTGTTCAGAAATTCTCTGCATCGCGGTCTGCAACTGCGAACCGCAATCACAGCGCATACTAAACAAGCAATCTCCCGTTAGGCATTCGGAATGTACGCGGCACAGCACGCCAGACAGATTCGCAACGGAACCAAAAGTGAGTGCAACGTGTTCTTGGCCCGTATCGGGATCCTCAAAACCGTGCATGATGAACTTGCCAAACTGGGTTGGCAATTCACAAGATGCGACAAATTGGACTGGCATTAGAAAATGCTCTTTACCGTTCGAGAGCGAAGTGTACCAGCAGTCTGGCTGGACTGAAAATCGGGA
>JAFMIA010000151.1 GCA_017854255.1 Pseudomonadales bacterium | reverse complement strand
AGCTGGGAATCGCGCGCAGCAGGATCGATTACCGCGCGTTTTGCCGATCGAGCAAACTCCCCCCAACCCGCGGGACCATAATAGTCTCCGCTCATTGCATCGGGATCCGTCGCGGCTCGAAGGGTTGGCAGCGCGCCTTCGGCTGATGAATTCATGATCAACTCTAAGGGCAAAAACAAATACTTTAAGGGCCCAAGATGGCGACCTAATTCTGTGTTCGAGCCACCCGGGTGACAGGCGATCGCCTTCAATCCAACCTGGGCTTGAGCAAGCTTTTCACTCAAAGCTAGCGTAAACAAAATGTTGGCAAGCTTACTCATTTGATAGCGCTTCATTCGGCTATAACTTTGATTCGCCTGAAGGTCATCAAAATCGATCTTACCGCCTCGGTGCGCCAAACTGCTGACCGTGACAATTCGGGCATCAGGCTGCCGTTTCAATATCGGCAATAAGTGCCCCGTCAGGGCAAAGTGTCCGAGATGGTTAACCCCAAACTGCAGTTCAAACCCATCTTGGGTGCGTGTTTTCGGCGGCACCATGACACCCGCATTATTGACCAGCAAATCCAATCGATCCTCTGCAAGCACCTGCTCAGAGGCCGATCGAATTGACGCAAGTGACGTTAAATCTAGCTCGACCCACGCAAGGCTGGCATCTGGCGCGCGCGCCCGAATGGCATTCATCGCCTTCATTGCGCGCTGCTCATCACGACAACCCAACAAAACCCGCGCGCCTTTTTCCGCCAAAACCCGCGCCGTATCAAAACCAATGCCCGTATTGGCGCCCGTGACGAACACTGTTTTACCGTCCTGACTCGGCACCTGGCTCTCTTGGTAACGCTCTGACAACATCCTACTCCCTGACAGAACACTTGATGTGTTCAAAGCCTATATCAATATTTCAAACTGTAATAAAGACGACCAATAATTTCTCTTACGAAAAAGCTGCTTTCCCGGAAAGCTTCTGCAGAAGGAATAAAATCCATCGCCTTCGTTTTATCAGCATCAGTCAAAAAATCGACAGCAAACGGTGACACGACAATTCCTGCGGCCTCAAACACCGTCTGCGCCCTTGGCATGTGAAACGCGGAGGTGACCAGTATTACAGTCGGATGGTCTTTATTGAGTAGTTTTGCAACCGCTTTGGCTTCTTGGTCGGTGTTTTGGACATTCTCAGTGACAAGGATGCTGTCCGCCGGGACACCAAGTCCCTCTGCAATTTCTCTTAAATACGCCCCCTCCGGCTTACCAACGGACCACGGAAGTTTCCCGCCTGTAAGAATCAATACCGATGCTTTATTTTCTTTAATTAAATCTATGCCCGCAAATATACGGTCGGCAGCTTCGCCCCATTCATAAACCAATCCATCTTCACCCTCAATCGTCCTTACCATTCCGCTTAATACCACGATGGCATCAGCCTCTTTAACGCTCTGCGTTGGCGCAAGGGCATAGTCCTGCTCTAAAAAATATATCAATTGGTTTGAAACCACAGGAAGCGAACAAACAATTAGTATGCCAACAGCCGCCAGATTGATCGTTTTTGACCTTATCAACGCGCCCCACACAGCTAAGACTAAAATCAAAAATAGAGGACTCGCTAAGAGTGGTAAAATTTTGTGCAGCAATATCATAGGTTTTATACGCTCGTTACTAACCGCCCAGAACCCCGATTTTGAATCGTATAGCGCATAGACTTGCTTGCACGCATGACATCATGATCGCCCAGCACTCAAAAAAAAGAGGTGCTACAGAGCAGCGATACCGCGCTAAAGACGGAGTCAATCCGCCTTTAGGTCAATAAAGAATAGCGAAGAAGATAGCCTTACGCCGTACTCACCGTATTAGGATTTTAACCGCGTTGGAATTCTCGAATCACTTCGCCAGGACGACTGCCGCTGTGCGCACAGTTCTCCACAACCACTTGACCTGCAACCAAGGTCGCGGTGTAGCCCGAACTCTTTACAATGAACCGACCGCCACCATGGGGGAAATCGTTAACGTACTCTGGATGATGCGTCGCAAGGCGATCGTAATCGATGACATTAATATCCGCGATATACCCTTCTCTTAAAACACCGCGATCTTTTAGGCCCAATACCTCGGCCGATTGCTGGGTAATTTTATGAATCGCAGCAGGCAAGGTGTACACCTTTTGCTTGCGCGTTAATTCGCTCAGCAACACGGTCGGCGAATCGGTATCGGTAAAGATCCCCACATGCGCGCCCGCATCGCCCAACATCGGAATCACATGATCCAGCTGCATATATTCCCATTGGTTTTCAAGCGCGCCGCCGAAGGCCCAGTAGTTAAACAGCTCCCGACCTTCAGAGGCCAGAAGGCGATCAATGTACATTTCAACGGGGTCGCAGCCAGCGGCATCGGCCAACTGTTGCAGTGATGATTTTCGGTCAAAATCTAAATCTGGCGTTTCACCCATTCCAAACGGATGCAGCATTGACGCCATTTTCGACAAATGCCCAATCTTGATCCCGTCTTTAATCAACTGCGCACGGGTGCTCGCATTTCTGAGCGCATCAACTCGATCACTGATCGTTGGCAGGGCCATCAGGGACCGCCAAGCTTCTGAGTCCTTCGTGAAGGGCGACAACTGCGCCAAGCCAAAGAAGGCGCCACTCGGGCGGGTATGACAAAGCGATGCAACTCGCTTGCCGCCTTGGTTGTGCTGTCGGAAAAAATCAGCCCAGCGACTCACCCCGCCATCACCATTTGACCCGGTCCCGCCTGAAAATAAAATCTGGCAACCCAGTTCGGCGCCTTGCTCGAACATCTTAAGCTCGGTGTCCATACGTGTTTGAAAATCATTGGCTGATTGGAACAACGCGCCAACGCCACCGGCTTCGATCACGGCTTGCTGAATCGCACCAGTCTCACGTAAATCGGCCCAGGTCCCAGGCGTGCATCGGCCATCGGGCACGGTGTGTGGAATAAACCGCGAGGTTGAAAACCCAACGGCGCCGGCTTCGACCGACTCTTTAACCATACGAACAATTTCAGCGAGCTGCCGATCATCCGCCTGGACATCTTTATCCATGGAAGCATCTCCCATGGCCTCAAACCGAATCGCCGAATGTCCGGCCAAACCCACGATGTTAAGGGCGGGCTTTAACGCCTGAACCGAATCCAGGTAACCGCCATAATCCGTCCAGTTCCACGGCAGGCCGTCTAAAATGGCTTCAGCAGCAATGTCCTCAACCGACTCCATAAGCTTGGCCATGTATTGCCGGTTTTTTTCTGCCACTGGCGCAAACCCAACGCCACAATTACCAATCAGCGCTGTGGTCACCCCATGATAAGAACTCGAGGTCAACTCTGGATCCCAGCCC
>JAFMIA010000016.1:50219-55467 GCA_017854255.1 Pseudomonadales bacterium | reverse complement strand
TCCTGTTCACATTTACCCAAAAAAGACCAGACCCTAGAGATGTTTCGACAACTTGATCTTGAACAGGCGCCACAAAGCTAACCAATGCACCATCCGACGACCAATCCACTTCAAAAGTGGTTTTGAAAAGGCGTTCATTAACTTCGGCCCCAAAAACAGCGTCCTCGCCATCAATCAAAGCAATCGTGATTTTCAAACTACCAGTTCGACCACTAGCCGGCACACGGTCGAGCAAAAAAGCGACCCGCGCTGAGTCAACGCCAGCGCCCTGAGATTCACCCTCTAAAATGGCCTGAATCGGTCCTAAGTCAATGGCCGCATTGCCGAGGTCGATCTTTAAAACACCCTCCTCGACAATCGGGTTCAAACTATAAAACGTTGGCTTGGCTCGACCATCAACATGATCCGATAAAGCAATCGCGTGAGCATTGAAGCTCGACTCGATCGGACCCAATGTATCCAAGCGTCCGTCGTTGTCCGCATCGAAATCGACCGCCATGCCGGTTGCTTGGCAGGCGGTATCGCAGACATCTGGCCGGCCATCGCCGTCAGTATCGGTTAGGCCCCCAAGGCTAATCAATGCATACGCATCCATGGCGTCCACAACACCATCGCCGTCGTCATCTAAATCGGCGCCCATACCCAGCGCCAAACAAGCAGCAGTGCAGGCATTAGGGCGGCCATCGCCATCAGTATCCGTCAGCGAACCCAACGCGATCAGCGGGTACCAATCGTTAACGTCCAGGACGCCGTCGTTATCACTATCTAAGTCCACTGTCATACCCAGGGCGGTACAAACAGCATCGCAAGCATCGGGCCGACCATCACCGTCCGTATCCAGAAGGCCGTCAAGCGCGATTAGCGGAAACGCATCGTTATCATCTAAAACACCGTCGCCGTCATCATCTGGATCTTCGGCATTGGCGATGCCATCACCATCAAGATCAATCGCTGCATTATTGCCGCCGCTACCGGATTTGACGGCGAACAATTGAGCCTCAACTTCCGTTGCCTGCTTAATCTTGGCGTCGGCCGCAATGGCGCCCTGAACCAGCGCATCACCAGAAAACCCAAACAGATATCGAATAATCAACAGCCCATCCGTCAGTGGCAGCGCTTTTCCATCGCCATCGATATCTAAGGCGGCGCTGTTTTCCGTCAGGTAGGATTCGATCTCAGCAGCCTCACGCCGTTCCGCGCCCGCCGCGACCGCGCCATTGGTCAAAGCGGTCCCAGAAAATCCAAACAAGTGCCGAATCATTAACAACCCATCGGTTAGGGGTTGTGCTTGACCATCCTCATCGATATCAAAATCAAAGGCTGCGACAGGCTGCGACAGGCCAACCATGAGCAACAAGCTGGCGAAGGTTCGACGAGATCGTTTAAAAATAGAACACATAATTTTCAATACACCACCGGAATCAGCATTGCGCGTTGCAAGTCAATTGTCTGCCCGCTGCGTAAAAGTATAGCCCAGCACATCAGATTCAACACCCAAAAAACATCTCAAGCGGCGCGTTTTTTTAAGGACAGGCTATTTGCGATCAGTCCAGGCACGCGGCCAGCCGCCTGCCGACCCTTTTTTCGGTCTGCCGTCAAACCAGCAGGCGACGGTCTGAGGCATCCAGACCCTGCCGCTAATCGGCGGACATCGACATCAATCAATCGACGTTCTTCGAGTGTTTTTAAAAATCTTGAAGGCCGCTCAACAAAACGAGTGCGCGCTCGCTTCCACGCCTAGGACCGACGTCACCACGCCAAGCCTTGCCACGTCGCAAAGGCTGGAATATCTCCTCTTCGTTGCGTGACCGCTATTGTTCACCCCGCTTGCCCTGCCCGATCGCGTTCAGTTAAGGCGATCAGCGATCCACCACTTTATGCGTCAGACTAAAGTAAGCGCGATTCAGCAGTCTGACCGGATCACCCTGCACGTCGTCATAGGCCTTCGTGATGCCAGCGTTCAAAATCGTGTCAAGCGACGCGCCCGCATTGATGAGCACCATCATTTGCGAGCGAATATCTTTTAGCATCGCGATGTAATTGGCCAGCCCTTGGTAATTGGAGAGCGGGCCGTGGCCCGGCACCACCACCGTGTCCAAATTAATTTGCGCAAGAGTTGCTTCACAGAAGGCAATAAGGCCGTCGATCGAGCCACCGTTACCGGCATCAATAAAGGGATAGCCCGAATTGTTATAGACATCGCCCAAATGTACCGCGTTGTCCCCTCTAAAGATCACCGCGGTATCCCCGGTTGTATGGGCGGCGCCAAAGTGCATCAAATCGATCACCTGCCCATTGAAGTGAAATTGCATCTGATCCTCAAACGTCATGACCGGCAGCGCGGCCAGCGGGTACGCTTTTTGATCGTAAGCAATGCTGACGAGATTGATCACTTGATCTTCGGTCATTTTTGCCCGGGAATTCGCTTGGGCCACGATCCACGCGCCATCGGGCCCTAAAAATTGATTGCCGTCGGCATGATCAAAATGCCAGTGGGTGTTCACCGCAAAATCAACCTGATTGCCACCCAAATCTTTAATCGCCGCACGGATCTTATCGGCCAATGCTGGGAACTGGTCATCGACAACCAGGACGCCTTGGGCGCCCACACTGACCGCAATGTTACCGCCCGCACCAAAAAGCACATAGAGCTGGTCACTGATTCGCTCGGAGGTGATTTCAGTGGCTTCAAAATCCCACTCAAAGGCCACCGCAATTTCATCCAAACCGACCGGCGTCGGCACCGGCGGCCCAGAATGCGCGTGGCCCTGAGCGCTGACCCAGGCCATCATGATCATCAAACTCTGTCCTAAAAATTTCTTCATCGTTTTTTACTCCTCTCTATATCCCGGCACTATTAAAACGCAACCAACCCGACCCAACTTGAACCTTTAGGATGCAACTTGCACGTTTTACATCGTCTTCGCAGAGCGCCCCATCAGCCCCCTGCTCAGCAAGTCCTGATCCTTTCGAACGGTTCGGTGTGGTTAAACACTGAAAACCGACCCCAACCCTGCAAAATCTTGACGGTTTCAAGCCCTTGTCCGGAGACCCAATCACACGAGTTCGTCGGTTATGACGAAGCATCGAATCCTCCGCACGAGCTGCACGAGCCTTCTACCTTCGCACAACTCATGGCAGATCATGACAATTTAAGCCCTACACAATCCAATCTGCCGCTACTTTGATCATGAGGCCTGTCTCGGCACATTACCATCCTCTGAAAAACTAGGGTGCTGACGCGCTTTGATCTGAGTAACAAGGCAACCGCTAATCTCGCCGGACCAGGCGCAATCCAGGCTTCGGGTCAGTCTCTTTTAGCCTGAGTGCGGGTCAAGCAGGGTCGTTTCAAAGTCCTTTAATGGCTTGGCAGCGCCCCCGATCAGCTGATAGTCTCCCAGACAAATCGCAATATTGTTCGCAACCTCCCAGCGGTAAAAAAGGACTTTTCGTGCGCCTGAGATCTACAACCACATTGATCCTCAGCCTTATCGGCTTGATCTCCGGCTGCGGCCAATCATCGCCGGACGCCCTCGATGCGGCCCAGCCCATTCGGCCCGCCTATGTGACCACTGTGACAGAAAGCAGCGCCCCCAAACGTCACACCTTCATCGGGAAAGTCGATGCCGCCCAGCGGGTCAACTTATCCTTCGAAGTCGGTGGTCAAATCGCGCAATTTGATTTGCGCGCTGGCGCTCAGGTGACTAAAGGCCAACTCATTGCCGCGCTAGACCCAACCGACTTTACCCTTCAGCGCGAGGCGGCGAAGGCTCAGCGCGCTCTGGCTCAATCCGATTTAAGTCGTAAGCAAAGACTTCTGAAGGATCAAGCCATTTCTGCTGCCTTAGTAGATGATGCCGTCAGCGTTCTAAAATTACGCGAGGCGCAGTTAGCCCTTGCTGAGAAAGCCTTAGCAGACACACGCCTAACAGCCCCATTTGCGGGTCACCTCGCCATCCGCTATCTGGACAATCATATGGCGATTCAAGCTGGCGAACCGATCGTTCGCCTTAATGATCTAACCGAATTATTCATCCAAATTAGCGTGCCGGAAAAGCTCTTCGGCGCACTCGGCTCAAGCGACATCGCATCAATCTATGCCACCCTGCCCGCTGCTGGCGACAGGCAGTTTCCACTGACTTTGCGTGAGTATGCCGGTGAAGCCAGCGCCGTGGCGCAGAGCTATCGCGTCACCTTTGCCATGGCGCCCGTTCCTGGCGTTCGGGTGTTGCCCGGTATGAATGCAACGGTTGTCGCAACTCGCGCCGCGTCGCCCCCTGGGATTTGGATCCCCCTTGAGGCACTGGTCACAAGTCCAGAAGGCGATTTCCTAGTCTGGGTGATGGACGCTAAAACGGAGACCGTTGGCGCGCGCACGGTGACCCTGGGTGAAGCCGGGCCATTAGGCGTCAAGGTCTTGCAGGGGCTTACGCAAGGGGAAATCATTGTCACCGCGGGCGTTCAGCACCTCCGCGCCGGCGCCCGAATACGGCCCATTACACCATGAACCAACCCGAGCTCTGATGAACGTGATGCCAGCAAAAAGCCGCATTGCTGCTTGGGCAATCGATCATCCAATCTATCCTTGGATCGTCGTGTTGATTTGCCTCTTCGGTGGCTGGTGGGGCATCGAGACTGTGGGTCGGCTCGAAGACCCGCCCTTTCCCATGAATTACGCCTATGTCATTACGACCTACCCTGGCGCCAGCGCCATTGAGGTGGAAAACGAAGTCACCGACGTCATAGAAGCCGCCCTTCAAGAGCTGCCGTATCTTGAAAAAATGATTTCGAAATCGGTCCCGGGTCGATCCGAAGTCCAAGTCGAGATCTCTGATCGATTCGACAAAGAAAGCCTGCCGCAGATCTGGGATGAGCTCCGGCGCCGCATCCAAGAAGCCCAGCTGCGCTTGCCCCCGACGGCTGGGACGCCGATTGTTGAAGATGATTTTGGCGACGTATTTGGGATGTTCTATGCGGTGAGCGCGGGCGGTCAATCGCCTCGGCAAATCAAACAACTCTCAAAATCGATCAGCAATCATCTGCTCAGTCTCGATGGGGTGGGTAAAATTCAACTCATGGGTCTGCCGAATGAGGCCGTTTTTTTAGAAATGAACCACGATGCCATGGTGCGTCTGGGACTCCCCCTTGAGCAAGTGCTCAGTGCGATTTCAAGTCAAACTGGCGTCGCCAGCGACGCCTCACTCGTTCTGAACAATCGTCGGACCGGCGTGAAGCTTCAAAGTGATTT
>JAFMIA010000016.1:0-49981 GCA_017854255.1 Pseudomonadales bacterium | reverse complement strand
GTCGGCGTCGAATTCCAACCCATTTATCGCCAACACAAGGTGGTTGATGCCTCGATCAGTACGTTTTTACGCAATCTCCTTGCGAGCATTGCAACGGTCATCTTGGCGCTCTGCGTTTTCATGGGCTGGCGCGCGGGCGCCGTGGTCGGCACCATCCTACTGCTGACGGTCATGGGCACGCTCATGGTGATGGCCATTTACAATATCGAGCTGCAACGTATTTCCCTCGGCGCGCTGATGATCGCCATGGGCATGCTGGTCGACAACGCCATCGTCGTAGTGGAGGGCATGGTGATTGGGGTTCAGCGCGGCCTCAGCCCGAGGCAGGCGGCCGAGTCATCGGTCTCCAGAACCCAGTTTCCCCTGCTCGGCGCGACGGTGATTGGTATCTTGGCCTTTGCCCCCATTGGGCTTTCGGATGATAAAACCGGCCATTTCCTCGCCTCGTTATTTCAAGTTGTCGGGATTTCACTCTTGCTAAGCTGGGTGCTGGCGATCCTCTTGGCGCCGCTGCTCGGGCATCTGCTGCTGAGACCGACCAAAGCGCAAGCCGAAGCCGAAATCTATCGAGGCTGGGCCTACACGCCATACCGGGCGATTATTAGCCTCGGTTTACGGCAGGCCTGGCTTGGCATGCTGCTGATTTTGAGCATTACCTTGGCCTGTATTTGGGGCTTTGGACAGGTCAAACAAAGCTTCTTTCCGACCAACAACACACCCATCTTTTTTGTGGACTTTTATCTACCGCAGGGCACCAGCATTGCAACCAATGAAGCCGAGATTACGAAATTTGAAAACCGTCTTCGTGGTATCGCGGCGGTCGAGGATATCACCACCTTTGTCGGCCGCGGCACCAGCCGATTTGCCGCCACGATTCAGCCAGAACAACCGAACCCAGCCTACAGCCATCTATTGGTCCGGGTGGCATCGGTTTTAGATATGCAGCCCAGCATGACGGAGGCCCGGCGCTTAGCCTTTGAGCACTTCCCGAACGCGTCGGTTCAAGTTCGTCGTAGCGAGTTTAGCCCCAGCGGGCCTTTCAAAATGGAAGCGCGATTCACCGGACCCGATACCCGGGTCTTGCGCAAATTAGGTGAGCAGGCGCTGGCCATCTTTGCCCAGTTCGAGCATCGCGACTTACAGATTAATTGGCGGCAACCCGCACTGAAGCTTGCGCCCGAATTCAATGATCAGAATGCCGCGCGCGCCATGGTCACCCGGCAGGATCTTGCCCTTGCACTGAGTTACGGCACCACCGGCATCCCAATTGCGCGGTTTCGAGATGAAGACATCACGCTGCCCGTTATTGCCCGGGCACCCTTGGTCGAACGAACGGATCTCCAGCGCATCTCCGATCGCACCATTTGGAGCCAAGGTCTGGGAGCCTTCGTGCCGGTTCGCCAGGTGCTCGATGGTTTTACCCTAACGACAGAGGAGACCATTCTTTATCGTCGCGATCGAGTGCCAACCCTCACGGCCGGCTCGAACCCACCCCTGGGCACGAATTTTACGGCGGAGTTTGCCAAGGTTCAGCCGCTGGTAGAGGCCATGACCCTACCGGCAGGTTATGCCCTCACTTGGGGCGGCGAATACGAAGGCAGTCAAGAAGCACGAGAAACCTTAGGCCAGCGTATTCCCATCACCTTCGGCATTATGTTCTTTGTTACCATTTTATTGTTCGGTCGACTCAAGCAACCCATCATCATCTGGTTAACCGTGCCCATGACGGTTTGCGGCGTAGTCCTAAGCCTGCTGATTACCGATCTATCGTTTACCTTTCCATCGTTCTTAGGGTTTCTCAGCCTGTCTGGGATGCTCATCAAAAATTGCGTGGTGCTCGTTGATGAAATCGATCAGCGCGTTACGGAACTGGGCTTTACCCAAGAGGCGATTATTGCTGCCAGCGTCAGTCGCTTGCGACCGGTAATCTTAGCTGCGGGCACGACCATCGTCGGCATGTCGCCTTTGTTATCGGACGCCTTCTTTTTAGAGATGGCGGTCTGCATCATGGGTGGGCTTGCCTTCTCGACCTTGCTTATCCTGTTCGCTATTCCCCTTTTATACTGGTTAATTCGGCCGCAGCCGAGTCGCTAGACCGCGTTTTTGGTGTCGGGCCATAAATCGCGAGGCTCAAGTCTTTCCGAAGCGGCCAAGGCGAGTCCATTAACTGAATCAAGGCCAGGGCCACCAGATCCGCTTCTGGGTCGACCCAAAAAATCGTGCCGGCGGCGCCGCCCCAAAAATAGCTACCGATATTCGATTCCGGTTGCCAAGACGCGTCATCAATCACCACGCTAAAGCCCAGTCCATAGCCAAAACTGTTGTTGGCCCAAACCAACGCATCATTGGCACGCCCACCACTTTGAATGATCTCGGGTAGGTGATTCCGCGTCATCAGCTTAAGGGTTTCGGTTTGCAGGATCCTTGCACCCTCCAAAGCCCCCCCAAGGCGGAGCATGTCGGCAAAACGCATGTAGTCTTGCGCCGTTGAAACCAGCCCGGCGCCGCCGGAAAAAAGCGAGACCTGATCAAAGTTACTCATCGCATCCGTTTCGGCATTTAATCCCAGGCTCGGCACAGTGCCGCGAACCCGTTCAACGGCGTCGGTCGTTTTGTTCCAAACATGATTTTCAAGCAATCGAGCGCGCTGCGGCGTTGGGACTTCGAAAAAGGTGTCCGTCATTTTCAGCGGTTCAAAGATTGCTTGCTGGAGATAAACCGCGAGCGATTGCCCCGACATTCTTTGAACGAGCAGACCGGTCAAGTCCGAGGCGATCGAGTAGTGCCACTGAGCGCCGGGTTGGAACTTCAGCGGCAGCGTCGCAACCCGTCGAACCCAATCGTCTAGATCCGCGGCGCCCCAAAGATTTGCGGCGCGATAGGCCGCATCCAAGGGATCACTTAAATCGAATCCGTAAGAGAAGCCCGCGGTATGTGTCAGCACGTGGCGCATGGTGATTGGCGTATCAACGCGCGACAGTGAGCCGTCAAGATTGCGGACCCGCAACCCTTCCAGTTCGGGCAACCAGCGCGTTACGGGGTCCGACAACCTAAAATGACCTTGCTCATAGAGTTGCATGATGGCCACCGCAGTAACCGGTTTCGTCATCGAATACATTCGATATAAATCATCTTTTGAAAGCGGGCGATTATCAGCAAGGGCGCGCTGGCCAACCACTGCCTCGAACACCAACTGTCCGCCACGACGCACCATCAGATGCAGACCCGGAACCCGACCCTCCGCCACATAGCGTGTCGCCAGCGCCGTGAGACGCTGCCGCGCCGCAGCAGAAAGCAACGGCTGCGCAATCGGACCCAACTCGACCGCATGAAGCTTCAAACTAGCAAGCGGCCACAGGGCCAACAGCACAACGAACCCGCAGCCGAGCGATCGAACAAAACGCATGAATAGACCTCCTGTCTGAGTGAACGCAATGAAACGCGATGAGACATGTTAACCATCAAGCACTGATATCGTGCTCGGGTCAACGATTGCTGAGCCGTCACCGCGGGGGTCTTAGGTTACAATGATCGACTTTCATTTTATGGACATCCTAATGACTGGACCGACCCATTGCTTTACCCCTGATTTGCTTCAAGGCAAACGCGCCCTCGTCACCGGCGGCGGCACAGGCATCGGCCGCGCCATTGCCTTTGCACTCGCGCAGGCAGGTGCTGATCTAATCCTCGCAGCAAGGCAACTGCCCGCCTTGCAGGCCACGGCAAAAGAGATAGAAACAGAAACCGGCCGCAACGTTTTAGTCACCCAGGTTGATATCCGCAGCCTTGACAGCGTGCAAGCCCTAGCCGGATTTGTTACCGAAAACGGCGGGCAGGTAGACATCCTCGTCAATAACGCGGGGGGCCAATTTCCACAAGCGGCAGAAAACTATAGCGCCAATGGCTGGCGAAGCATTATCGATTTAAACCTCAACGGGACGTGGAATGTGACGCAAGCATTAGGCCAGCAGATGCTGAAAGGCCATGGCGGGGTCATCTGTAACATCATCATGACCATTGGCCGCGGTAATCCGGGCATTGCCCATTCAGGCGCTGCCCGCGCCGGCGTTGCCGAATTAACCCGCAGTCTATCTTACGAGTGGGGACCCAAGGTTCGGATTAATTGTCTGGGCCCTGGCGCCATCATCACCCCAGGCATGGAAGCGACTTACGATGACGATGTCCTATCTGACATTGGCGAGACCCCCATTCCGCAACCGGGAACGCCGGAAGATGTCGCCAATGGCGTCGTCTTCTTGGTTTCACCTGCAGGCCGGTTCATTACCGGCGAGACCCTCATGGTGGATGGCGGGGTATCGCGCTATGGTTCGAATCAAGCGCTTAAAGGTTCTGATTTCGGCTATCGAACCACTCCGGGCCCGGATTGGGTCTGATTACCACTAACTGTAGCGCACCTCAGTCACGGCATCGGTTACGCCTGCCCGAACCTGCGCTACGGCCCAGGTGAGGTCGGTCAGGTACTGTGCAACCACCGTTTCATGAAAGGGTGACAGCATTAAGTGCAGCGCTTTCGGCTGGGTGCACAAGCTGGTCACCCAACCGCGCTCAAACAGGCGTTTATACAGCGCAAAGATATCCAGTTCAGGATGACTGAACGCCATAATGCCGAGCTTTGGTGCGCCCAAGACCTCAAACCCCAGTTCAGCGACGCCCTCTTCAATTCTTGCGCGCGCTCGCGTAACCGATTGCTGTTTTTGTCGATAGCCCTCGATGCCAAGGTAATGCATCACAGCCCAAGCCGATGAAATCGCGCCACCCGGACGAGTCCCGGCAAGTGTCGGCGTCACCATACGGCCGGCCGGCCAGTCTTTTTGATCAAAGATCATGTGATCCCGAAGCACTTCAGAACGATAAAAAATGGTGCTGGCGCCCTTTGCACAATAACCGTACTTGTGCAGATCCGCAGACAAGGAACAAACCCCCGGCACCCGAAAATCCCAAGGCGGCAGGTCAACACCATTCATTTCAACAAACGGGGCAATGTATCCGCCAACACACGCGTCGACATGCAGCCAAACATTACGCGCTGTCGCCAGATCACCAAGATCCGCGATCGGGTCAATCAAGCCATAGGGAAAGCTGGGCGCAGATCCAACCATCATCAAGGTGCTGTCATCGATTTGATCCGCCATAGCGCGCACATCCGCCAAGTAATCGGGTCGCGTCGCAACCCGCCGGATTTCGATCGACATCAGCGCCGCCGCCTTGTCGAAGGCGGGATGCGCCGAGTACGGCAGGACTAGGTTAAACGGTTCGGGCTGGCCCTGTGCCCGGGCATAGTCCCGAGCCGCTTTCACGGCCATCGTAATCGAGTCGGTGCCGCCGGAGGTCATATGCCCAACGGCCCCTTCCGGCGCATGCAGCAGTGACAGTCCCATTCCCACCACTTCGGCTTCCATTTTTTTAAGCGATGGAAAGGCAGCCGGCCCCAAGCCATTTTCGGAGAGATATAACAGATAGCCTTGTTTTTGGACCTCGGTCACATCCTCACCCGCGTTAAACACGTAGACCGCGGTTTTACCCGCTCGCCATTGCACGTCCCCGCGGCCGCGCTCGATCATTTCTGTCTTCAAAACTGAAAATGCTGTGCCGTGCTCCGGCATACCTTGCGTCATGGCGTCGCCTCGTAATCTTGGTTATCGTCGATTGCGACATCATAGCCAGAACGCGGGGGCACCAGCTACCCCAAAACAAGCCCTCAGATCGTTCAAATCCAGGCCCCCCATGACGGCTGCTAGGAATCTGCCGCTGAATCGATTAGCGTGTTAGAAAAGCAACAAGGGCCTCAGCATGACAGTCTCGTCAAACTTTCCCTCGAACGAAATCACTCGCCAGCCTTTGCTCTTAATTGCCGCGTGCGTCGGGGTCATTTGCAGCTCGATTGTGCTGCCGTTTTATACTATGGGCTTATTTGTGGTGCCGGTTACCCAAGAGTTCGGATGGTCTCGATCTGAGTTTCAG
This sequence comes from Pseudomonadales bacterium, assembly GCA_017854255.1. Classification (GTDB taxonomy): domain Bacteria; phylum Pseudomonadota; class Gammaproteobacteria; order Pseudomonadales; family Azotimanducaceae; genus UBA9926. Next base: position 43,999 of record JAFMIA010000016.1, on the reverse strand, counting down.
TTATCGCTTTTGTTCAGCACCGGCATGGGGGTGCTCACATCCCCCCTCATCGGTTTACTCATTCATCGCCACGGCGCCCGAATGGTTGCGCTCTTTGGGCTTGCGGGCCTGAGTCTGGCTTTTTTACTACCCGCCTTCGCAACCGGGCAGCTTTGGCAGTTTTATGCGGCCTATGCTGCGATGGCGCTTTTGGGCGCCGGCACGATTCCGGTCACCTGGACCACCGCTGTCACCACCAACTTCCATCGCCAGCGCGGTTTAGCGCTTGGGCTGGTGCTCAGCGGCACTGGACTCTGCGCCGTGCTGGTGCCGCCGGCAATCGCTTGGGTATTAACCCATTACGGCTGGCGGGTGGGCTATATGACGCTGGCCCTGCTGCCCCTGGTTGTCGCCTGGCCACTCGTTTTTTTCTACTTCAAACCCGGTCAAACCACACAAGCGGACGACGTGACAGCGCCGAAGGAGGATTGGGGTTTAACGCTGACCGAGGCGGTTTCAGGTTATCGATTTTGGGTCCTGCTCGCTTCAATCTTTCTGGTCTATATAGCGCAATCGGGTCTGGTACCCAATATGATCCCCGCACTCACCGATACCGGCATTTCGTCGGTCGATGCAGCTCAAACAATCAGTTTATTTGGCACTGCGGTGATCGTTGGCCGCTTGGTCATCGGATTCTGCGTGGATCGCTTCTGGGCGCCTGGGGTTGCTGCCATCGCCATCTCGATGCCCATTGTCGGCTGCTTATTGCTTTGGTCGGATTTAACCCTTGTTAATGCTCAGATCGCGGCAATCTTATTGGGCTTCGCAGCAGGTGCAGAACTCGATTTGATGGCATTTCTGGCCGCGACCTACTTTGGCCCCAGACATTACGCCAAGATCTATGGTTTTTTGTATGCTGGGCTTGCCTCAGCATCCGGCATTGCCCCCGCCCTCTTTGCAGAGCTTTATGAGATCACCCAGAGTTATCGCACTGGGTTTGCCTTGGGCGCGGTTGCTTTTACGGGCTCGGTCATTCTTGTCTTACTATTGGGGCGATACCCAAGCATTGATCAATCTAAGCGCTAACTTCAGCATCAAACCACTGCCGAAGCACAAACTTTTGGACCTTGGTGGCTGACATGGGCCAATCCTGCACGACTCGAACATGACGCGGAATTTTAAAACTCGCGATCTTGCCCTGACAATATTCGATGAGCTCTTCCTGCGTGACCTGCTGCCCGTCGTGGCACTCAACGTAGGCCGCCGCAACTTCCGACAACCGGTCATCCGCCACCCCAATAACTTGGGCCATTTTAACGCTCGGATGTTTTGAGATCAGGGATTCTATTTCGATCGCGGCGACGTTCTCGCCCCCCACTTTCAACATGTCTTTGATTCTGCCGTGGAACTCGATCTCACCGCTTGCCCGCATCACGCAGAGATCGCCCGTTCGGAACCAGCCATCCTGAAAGGCTTCCTCGTTCTTTTCAGGGGATTTGTAATAGCCCTTGAAGATAGCGTAGCCCCGAAGCCAAATCTCGCCGCGCTCACCCGGCAAGCAGGGCGTCTGCGTTTCCGGATGCATGATCTTCGCTTCCAAGCCCGGCATCGGTTTACCGCAGGTGGTCACGCGACTTTCAAGGGTTTCATCAGGATGGTTAAACGCAAGAACCCCCCCAGCTTCAGTCAGGCCATACGCACCGGTTTGGATAGACTGAGGAAAAGCCGCTTGAAACTGCCGAAGCACGTCCGGTGGCGCGACATTATTCAGTCGTTTGATCGAGGAGAGATCCCGAGTCTCAAAATCTGGGTGTGCGATCAATGCCGCCGTGACGGTCGGGAAGGACGGAAATGCAACCGTTGCCCGTTCAGCCTCCAACATGGCAAGGCTTTCACCCGCGTCCATATGCACCATCGATAACAAGGCAGCTCCAGCATCAATACAACACAGCATTGGTAAGATCGAGGCCATATGGAACATCGGTAGCGGCGCCCAAAACCGGTCTTGATCGGTCAAGAAATAGCGGCTCTGATTCATATTGATGCCGTTTTGAACCAACATATCATGATGTAGCGGACAGCCTTTTGGGTGCGCGGTGGTGCCTGAGGTATACATCATAATCGCCGTATCCTCTGATGAAACCGCGCCAAGGGTTTCAAGCAGGGCCGATTGATCAACGTTAACAGCCGCCGCTTCAAAGTCAGCTTGAGTCATAAAACCATTGCGCTGCCCGCCCAACATCACCATTGCCGAAAGCGCCTCAGGTTTTGAAAGCGCAGCCGCCTCGAGCAGAAGCCGTCCGAAGTCTGCGTACTCGCTGATCAAATCGTGGGTCACGATGAGTTTCAGTTCGGCGTTGCTCACAACATAGGCCAGTTCCTCCGGCTTATAGCGCGCATTCATTGGCACAGCGATGGCGCCCAAACACTGCAAGCCCAATAAGCACTCGATGTACTCCGGACAATTGGCCATCAGCAAGCCAACATGATCGCCGGCGACAATGCCGCAAGCTTTAAAACTGGCTGCGCGCGATAGCATGGCGGTTTTCATCGAAGCGTAGGAGTGTCGGTGATCTGGAAAGACGAGAAAGTCGGATTCAGGCCAACGCGCCGCCGCCCCTAGGAAGTAATCCGCAATCGTCGGGTTTTGTTGAGCATTCATAGTATTGAAACAGGTTAGAGCCAGCTCAAAGCATAAGTCGTCCGACTCGCAATTACGAGGACTGAGCTAGGTTGTCGCCGCGCATGGCCCGCGCATCAAGCGGGGCATCTCCTATTGAGATCAGCCTGCCCGCAAGACCTTTAGTCGACACACGATCTGCGACATTTGATAAGCTCCTAGGCCAGTAAGATGTCGAGCCAGCGTTATCAACGACCGCGCATTCCCGGTTAAGCGACCACCATCAAGGACCCTATTATGAAATTCAGCTTCTGGCCTAGGCCAACCCATCCATTTGCCACCACTTTAGACCTTGCACATCACGTCGAGAAAACCGGGTGGGATGGCTTTTGGTTGGCGGATCACTTTATGCCGAACGCAGAAGACACCAGCGCGCCTTGGCCCGAGGCGTTTACAACGCTTGCGGCCGTCGCTGCGAGCGTGCCGCGAATTCGGTTTGGCTCATTGGTCGCGGGCAATACCTACCGCCACCCCGCTGTGCTCGCAAAAATGGCAGCGACGATCGATCACATTTGTGGCGGCCGAATGGTTTTGGGTCTGGGGGCCGGTTGGCAGGAAAATGAACATCTAAAATATGGCCTGCCCTTTTTTGATGTCCCTGAACGCCTAGCGCGGCTGGAAGAGGCCTGCCAGGTGATCAAGCAACTTTATGAGCACAAAGCGAGCCGTTTTTCAGGCCAGTTCTATCAATTAACCGATGCCCCCCTTGAACCCAAACCCTTGCAAGCCCGGTTGCCCTTACTGATCGGCGGTGGCGGCGAGAAAGTCACCTTAAGGATCACCGCTCAATATGCGGACGAATGGAATGTCTGGGGTACGGTTGCCACCTTAAAACATAAACTGGCCATATTGGATGCGCACTGCGAGCGATTGGGACGAGATCCAAGCACGCTAAAGCGGACCGCGGTTGCTTTGGTGTTTTTGACAGACGATGACGCCTTCGCTGAAAAAATGCGCGGCAACACCCAGGCGAGCATCGCCGGCTCCGTTCAAGCGCTGCAAGATACCATCGGCGCCTACTGCGACCTCGGCGTCGATGAATTCATCGTTCCAGATTTTAATCTGGGCAATGACCCCATCGAGACCTTAGACCGCCTCATTAATGAGGTCTTTGCGCCATTTCACGGAACTTTGCATTAAGCCATTTATTCGTCTCGATCGGGATGAGCCTCTTTTGAGGTTGGATGATTTGCGCTTAGCGCAACAACAGCCTATAAGAGTCGTCTACCCAAAGCTTGAGAAAATCATGGCAGTACGAATTTTAGCGCTCGCGTTCCTGCTGCTCACCCTTGCAGCCTGTGATGCCACGGTCCATCAGGAAACCCAGCGCACAACCCGTTTTGGACCGGTCATTGGTACCCAAGAAGACGCGCTTTCGGTCTGGCGGGGCATTCCCTTCGCCCAACCACCGATCGGGGCCTTGCGCTGGCGCGCGCCCGTTGCGCCCTTACCTTGGACACAAACCCTCACCGCACTTGAGGATGCCCCAGCGTGTTTTCAACGCGGTTTTTTCCAAGGCGATAACGATGACGCCTTTAGCGGCGCCGAAGACTGCCTGTATCTTAATATCTGGGCGCCAACGCAAACGGCTTCTGATCAAGCCCTACCGGTCATGGTTTGGATTCACGGCGGCGCTAACACGCTGGGTTCGGCTGCAACCTACAACCCCAGTCATCTCGTTAGCGAGCAGTCCGTGATCGTTGTCACCATTGCATACCGACTTGCCTCATTCGGCTGGTTTCGCCATCCATCGCTGCGAGCGGGCCCCACCACCGCAATGGATGATTCTGGTAATTTTGGCACCCTCGACACCATTGCGGCGCTGCGTTTTGTGCAAGACAATATTGCCGAGTTTGGCGGTGACCCAAGCAACGTCACAATTTTTGGCGAATCCGCAGGCGGCCATAATGTCGCCGCCCTGCTCGCGTCTCCGCTGGCGGACGGGCTATTCCAAAAAGCCATCATCCAAAGTGGGATTGTGTCCGTCGCCAGCCTCAGCGAAGCCGAAAGCGATTATCCAAGCGATGGCGTCTCGGGCACGATAAGCAGTCAAGAAATACTCTATCAGTTGTTGATAAACGACGGCATTGCAGAAGACTTGGTCGCGGCAAAGCGGCATCTCGCCAACCTGACGAGCTCAGAAATAGCGGGCTACCTGCGCGCGCAGACGCCTGCGAATCTGCTGCAAGCCGAGCAAGCCGCTAAACCTCGGAAAGTGGGCATGACCCGAGTATTCCCGGATGGGGTCGTAGTCCGCTCTGATGGCATTGTTGGCGCGCTCAAGGATCCCGCTCGCACCAAGGTTCCCGTTCTGGTGGGAACCAATCGGGACGAAACAAAACTGTTTAATGCCATGGATCCGCATTTGGTGGAATGGGGTCAACCCGATGGCCTTTGGTCCTTCATCGATCGAATGCCACTGACGATTAAGAACCCTAATTATTACGAGGCGATGAGTGAATATGGCAGTGATTTCTGGAAGCTTAGAGCAACCGATGACGTCGCACGCAGCCTGACCCAAAGCGAGCAGACCGTATTCGCTTACCGCTTTGATTGGGATGAATTACCAACCATTCAAGACCTAAACTACGCCGATCTATTGGGCGCGGGTCACGCCATGGAACTCCTATTTTTATTCCCAGCCGCCATGGAACAAACCTTGGTCTCAAAGTTTGTGATTGGGGATGGCGCTGAGTCGGCGGATCGATTATCCCAGCAAATGCGCAATTACTGGGCCGCCTTTGCGTACACTGGGAACCCAAACCTCGGACTACCAGCGCCGCAACCCACTTGGCCCGTCTGGCAAGCAGCAGACAATGTCGAACGTTTCCTGGTTCTAGACAGCGATCAGGACCAAGGGATTGTTAGCAGTACCGCCGCGCTGACGCTTAACGGGCTGCTCGCCAAGCTCGAGCAAGACCCGCGCTTTGATTTAATGGGGCGATGCCAAGCGCTTTACGGACTCACCTATCGAAATGGCGACGGCATCGACCCCGCCGCCTGGCAGACGTTTGCAGCAGGACAATGCTTAGACCGGGATTATCAAACCGTAACGCAGTTGCTTGAGCGCCAACAATTTTAACCTCATCCCGGCTATTGGCCTTTGAAATTTGGCGCCCGTTTGCTTAAGAACGCGTCGATACCCTCTTGCTTGTCTTGGGTTTGCAATAAAGCGCTTTGAGCAAACTTTTCCATCGCCAAGGCCGACGCCGAGCTGCCTTCCAATCCCTGCTGGACCATCACCTTCATAAAATGTGGCACAAAGGGGGCGAATCCCGCCAGATGATCAGCCATTTTAGTAACCTCTGCATTCAACGCACTCGATTCAACAACCCGTGTTACCAGCCCTATTTGGCGCGCACGTTCGGCGCCAATGGGCTCGCCCATCAGCAACATCTCCAACGCCCAGCCTTTACCAATGAGGCGTGGCAATCGCGCGGTCGCACCCCCACCGGGGATAATACCGAGCTTGCCTTCAGGCGTTCCAAAGCGACTGCTCGGCGAACAAACCCTAAGATCACAGCCTAAGGCGACCTCTAAGCCGCCCCCCATGCAAATACCGTCTATGGCGGCAATGGTGACTTTCGGTGACGCTTCAAGCTTCGCCGCAAGCCCTTGTACGATGGGCTCCATACCTTTTTTTAAGTCCCGGTCCGCCACTTCATTCAAATCTGATCCCGCAGCAAAAGCACGGCCACCTGCCCCCCAAAAGCTGATCACCCGAATAGCATCCTCGCTCGCAAGCAGATCAAAAGCCCGATTCAGCTCGTCAAGAACCTGCAAGGAAATAGCATTGTGTTTCTCGGGTCGATCAATGGTGATCAAACCCAGTGGGGCCCGTCGTTCCAGGCGAATGGTTTTGAAATCAGACATAAAAGATTCTTTGTAAGCTCAGGGTTTGATACCGCGCCGAGCTTAGCGCAAGCTGCCAGGCGTTACTAGGCGCTGGGTTATTGTCGACGCGGCAGCGTCAAGAATGGCAAGCCGGCCGCGTCATCCGCGCCTGCCATCCCGGAGACGACAAGCGCCACCTCAAGTTTCTACGGGCGAGACAACCGCCTAACGCGCCTTTAGCGGATTAGAAATTTTCCGGCACTTGCACAGCTTCCAATCCCATATACCCCCAGCAAACCAAACCGGTTGCATCTTCGGCGCAGCTATAATTGCCACCGACACTCACCTGCTTGGGATTGTCCAAGACAGGCACATCCAACTGGCCTTGGGAATTCTTGCCCCAGCACTGAACCCCTGAGTCATCCAACGCGCAAGTGTGTTCATAGCCGACGCTGACATCAGTCGGTCGCACCAAAGGCAGCGCCTGGGCTTGGCTGTGCTCATCATCGCCCCAACAAACAACCCCCGTATCGTCGACGACACAATTGTGGTTGCCCAAACCACTGCTGAGGTATTTCGGATTCACAAGCTCCGGCACATCCGTTTGACCGTAAGCATTCGACCCCCAACAATGCACCCCGTCATCATCCAGCGCACAGCTGTGATAGAGGCCTGCCGTCACCTGCCGTGGGTTACGTAAGGTCGATGGTACATCCGTTTGACCATTGAAGTTCCAACCCCAACAATCAACCGTTGCGCCATCCAACAAGCAAGCATGTCGGCCACCGGTTGCGATTTGAATCGGATTAATGGTGAAGGGCGCATTGGCTTGATTTCGCGAATTATCACCCCAGCAAACCACCCCTTCATCGGCAATTGCACAACTAAAATCGAACCCTGTGCTAACTTGCCGTGGATTCGTCAAGGCCGGCACGGTTGTCTGACCCGCATCACGATCACCGAAGCACTCAATAACGCCTGTTTTCAAATAACAACTGTGGGTACTACCCGTACTGATGACAACACCGCTTTGGGTGACGGCGCGCAGTACCGGCAGATCGTCCGCATAATCCAGCGGCCCTTTTTCCTCGATGACTACCGGGCGCGGCCGTTTAAAATAATCATACAAACTCACCGTTTCGAGTTTCGGTGGCGCGGCAACACCGCCCACAAAGGCCATCACGTCATCAGCGTTCAAATAACTGCGCTTGCGGCCCCAACAGACCAAACCCTCGTCACCGACGGCGCAGCTATGGCCACTGCCTAAGGCCAGCATTCTGGGATTTTTTATCTCTGGCACCAGCAACTGATTTTGGTTGCCAAACCCCCAACATTTCACCTTGCCCGAGGTGATAACGCAGCTGTGCAGACCGCCAACCCCAATATCCGAGATCTCCATAAAAGGCGGCGCAATACTTTCGCCAAAGTCGTTCGGCCCCCAACAAACCATGCCATCTCGACTCGCAGCGCACGCATGGGTAGTAACCCGCAAGACCTCTAAGCCCTTAAAGGCCGGCGGATCAAGCGTGCCATCATGATCAGTGCCCCAACACTGTACCTGGCCACCCGAGATGGCGCAGGTAAAGTCGTCACCCGCCGCAAGGGCCGTAACACTTTCAAGTTTTGGCACGTTCAGCTGGCCATAATCATTCAGGCCCCAACAGCGCACCCCTTCATCGTCCAAGGCGCAAGCATGGCGACTGCCAACCGAGACCTTCACGGGGTTTACCAGTTTTGGAATGTCCAATAAACCATCTGATTGCCGTCCCCAGCAACTTAAGCCCGCATCTGAGATCGCGCACACCGTACCGCGCGCACCGGCGCTGAGCGCACGGGCGCCAGAGAGTAGCGGGACATCAAGCTGGCCCACCGTATTCTCACCGCCACACGCAACGGCGCCGTCATCGATAACGCAGGTGTAATTGTTCCCCGCACTCACATGGCTAATTTCCCCAAAGCTGACCGGCACAAAGCCAATCAAGATGAGCACCAGCAGGCCCTGTCTCGATAAAAGATGTCTAAACTGTTTAATCATCTGTTCCCTAACATTTTGAATTCAAGGCTGAAAGTCCAAAGTGCGCGCTGTTTTGGTTAAGCCGCCAGATGAAACGTCTGTTCTCGCTCATCGTCCAAGCCACAGATACGCCCCTGATTCACGGCACTTTTTTGGTCTTGACGGGACCCCTAAATCAAGCCACATTTAAGCATGCCAATTTCGTTGACACCACAGCAAAATCAGGCCGGCGACCCTGACCTGGCGGCCCAGGGATTTGGTCGGTTGAGCCCTCACGCTGCCCTTCAGTTTGATTTAAGCACCCAATCTAGACTCGCCGCTGAACATTTCGAACAATGGGGCTATGTTGTCCTTAAGGGCGCTCTTGAGGCTCAAGAAGTTGAGGCTTTGAATCAATTTTTTGAAGACAGCCAGCGACAACGTCCGGATTTATGGGGCTTAGGGGAAAAACGTAAACCGCATCATCGAAACCAAGGCTTAATTCTGAGTCAGCCATTACTCGACTTCCCGGAACTCGATCAGTACCTGCAGCATCCGGGCAGTTTTTCTTTGATCGCCTCGCTCTTAGGCGGCACTGAGCATGTGCGCTGGAGCGAGTTTAATTTTCGAGAAACCCCGCCGGACGCAGGTCTGGGCACGATGAACTTTCACCACGATGCGGTGTTGCCGGATCGGCATTTGCGCGCGCCCTACCTGCCCTGCGATTACCTATGCAGTATTCACTATTTGACGCCGGTCACCGACCTCAGTCCCGCCTTTTGTGTCGTACCAGGCAGTCATCGGTTTGAATCGCTTCGAGCGGCCTTTGAGGCGTTGGGCGCGGATTACGTTGAGCAACCCATCCGCGGTCCTGCCGGCACCTGCATCCTCTACGACACCGCGTTGTTTCATACCCGGCTTGATGGCAATGGGCGCGAAGGACGCCGAACCTGGCACCAGTACCACGCCAGAGGGGGGTTTTTAAGCAGTAGTTTGCCCACCACGTCGCGTTACATCCGAGCGCCCAGTCCGTCCCTGACGGATTGGAACCTGATTCCCCAGCGTTTGATCGAGCATCCCGACCCAAAGCTTCGACGCTATTTTTCGCACTGGAACAGTGCTCAAGGTGAATGGGTCGCCAGTGGGTTCGACCCGAAGGTGCGGGCCACAATGCCACGAGGCGAGAGTTAGCGAGGCACCGGTCAGCCCCTACCCAATCTATATTTGATGCAACCGCCACGCATCACACTTTGGTTAGCTTGAAAACCTGCTCGGATGGATAGGCCCTGGCCCATTCCCAAGGGGTTGAGAACTGATCGGGTGATTTGTTCATTGGCGCCTGAATCTCTAAATAATCATCTAAGCGAAAGCCCTGCTCCCGAAACAGCCGGAACCATTTCGACAACGGTAAATTAAATTCGATGCCGCCTGGGTCTATGGCCGCATCGGTCCAATCTATTCGATGCAGCTCGAAGTAGCTCCGTTTCATGGCATTCGTTACGGCTTCACCGTCATCATCCGTACACACCATGGCCCAAGGAGAATGGCCAAGAAAAATCAACCGGCCGCCTGGCACCAAAAGTCTTGCCGCTTCAGGAATCCATCGATACGGATCGCACCAAATGGCCGCGCCATACTCGCTGACCACAATGTCTGCACAGCGGTTGGGTAGCGGCGTGGCTTCAGCATTGCTTTGGATGAAGGTAATCTCTGATTGAAACTGCGCCGCGAACCGCTTGGCTGTGGCCAATTGCTGGCGGGACAAATCAACGGCCGTGACAGAAGCCCCGCGTTGCTCAAACCAGCGCGAGACATAGCCTGTTCCACACCCCAACTCAACCACTGACCGCCCTGCCAGGTCGCTGGGAATGAGCGCCAGCTCAGACTCCGGCGTCGCCCAAATTCCCCAGTAGGGTTGCTCGGCGCGCCATGCCGCTTCCCCCCGCTCGATCCATTTAGGGGCATAGGCGTCCCAAAACCGTTGATTTTCAGTCAGATGATCAGTCATCAAACGGCAATAAAAAATCAACCGGCACGAGCGTGCTGATCGAAAGCAATCCGGCCAGGTTGCGTAGCATCTCGATCCCTGCGCCATAACCAAACAGGCTCACATCAATCTCGGTCTTTCCCGAAACGATCAGGCCGCCCATCACATCCTGCTCGAGCACCATCTGCATTGAGTACGTTTGCGCGACCCCGTTGGCAACCAGTGTTACGACTACGGGCTCGGAGATTGCCTTGCCTGCTCGAGCCTTGGCAAATACGTCTGGCGGCAACTGGGCAGAGACCGTTGCAAGCGGGAATTGCGCAAACAGATGCTGCTGCATGCGCTCATTTCGAATCGGAATGTTGGTTTCGGTGGTGCGCAAATCGAGCACCAAATCAACTTGACCCGTGCTCGACACGGTGCCCGTTTTAAATTTAATTTGGTGTCGTTCACTGATTCGATCGTTCTTGGTTGATGTCACACCGACAACCGCAGTCTCAAGATTCAAACGATACGCCGAGTCCGCCAAACCCTGCGCGCTCCAAAGTAAAAACCCCACTGGGATCATGAGCATCTGCTTAGCCGTGATTAATAACCGTTGTTTCATTGTTGAACGTCCTTATTAAACTCTGTTTCGAAACAGCCCACGTGGTTCATATCGCTGGAATCAACTGCCAAACCACATCAAGGGCCACTGAGGGGTATTACGCGGATCAGCGCCTTATTGCGCACCCGTTCAGCGGCATTAATCCTATGTTCCCCAACGCATCAAAACCGCATCTTGATAGCCTGTTCGAATTCGGTGGATCCCCGACAGCGCCACATCCAGGTCTGGATCACCCGTATCCACAATGACGAACCCACTCGTCAGGCCCTCCAGTTTGGTCTTAGTGGCGACCACCTCGATTGCGGGTAGCCCGACCGCCCGAATGACCTCTGGGCTAAATTGCTGATTACCCCGGCCAAACACATGCCCTTGCCCACCAATAACCGTCACCACAATCCGGCATTGCCCCTGCGTTGTCCAATGCAGCAAATCCAACGACGTCACATCGTTTTGTAGCACGCCCTGATTGCAGATAACATCGACGCCGAGCAGCGTATTCGGCAAACCCAGCGCCGCCATAATACCCGCAACGGTCTGACCACTGCCCATAAAGTAGATGATACCCGGCAGCATTGAATCAACGAAGTCGGCCGCAATCTCTTGTTGAGCCAAGCCTTCCGACTCGCGTCCGCCAACCTTGGTGCTCTGGATGTAGCTTAACGCCGCAGGGATCTGTAACTCGCCGTAGAACTTTGCAATGACCCGACCCTGCCGAAAAGCCACTTCATCAATATCCCGGACTTCACCGACCGTGGCGGACAAGAGCCTCCCGGCAAGCAGATCACGCAATATTTCTGCCACCGCCAGTGGATGATTTGCAAACACGCCGGAGTGCATTTTGACACCACACGGAATACCGAGAATGCTTTGACCCGCATTTGCGGCATCGAGCAGGTCCCGGGCGGTGCCGTCTCCGCCAGCAAACAGCAACACATCAACCTTCGCGTCCTGCAGCGCGCGCGTTGCGCGCTTTGTATCCTGACCTTCGGTTTCAGCGGGGGTGATATACACAATCTCGCTGTCACGAATCCCTAAAGCTAAAAGTGCTTGCTCACCCATTGCCCCACTACACGTCACCCAGTGCAAGTCGCCAAGCTGATGCGCCAGAGACGTGAGGGCCATCACCACCCGGCGGCAGACCTGACTTTCAATACCCTGTGCGCGCGCGAGTGTCTGCACCTCAACCCCGTCGCTGCCCTTCAGACCCGCCGGACCACCGATGCCCGCGCAGGGATTCATCAGCAATCCAATGCGCAGTTTCTGTGCGCCGCCGTGCATTACCGCAGCCGGTCCAGACTGAGCCGCTTGACAACAGAACTGAAGCTAAAGCACGGTTCGCCCTCAACCGTGCATTCGCCGGAAACAAAGACCAGTGAACCTGTTTTTCGGTTAATCCTGGGCTGACAAGCGATAACCTGCCCCAGTTCTGCGCCTCGAAGAAACTCACAGGAAAAACTGACGGTCACGCAGGTCTCAGTTTCATAGTGATCGGTCGCTGCCATACAGAGCGCGAAATCTGCAAAGGTCATCAGAACGCCGCCATGGACGGACCCCATCGCATTACAATGCTTCGCTTTGAGCTCGAAGCCATAACCCCCAAAAGCCGCGGTCCCTTTAGGCTCAAAGTAAAACGGTCCGATGTGATCCTCGGCCGGGTCGAACCCCGTCTGCACCATCATGGTTCCTGGAAAACGCATCCCATGCTCCTATTTTGTTTAACTTTGTGAGTCGTTCAGACTGTTTTAACCGTTCAGACTGTTTTACCGGTTCAGACTGTTTTAACCATTCACTGCGCGCGAGGCAGTTCGCGAGGCAGTTGGCACAATTAACGCATTGGCACCCTGCAACGCGGCCAGAAAGCATTTTGCCCTGACCGGCAGTTGTTGCTCGATCAAGCGACGCTCAGCCGCAACCCGCGCCTTAAAAGCGGGACTCGGTAGGGATGCCACGTCATCACTACTGACTTGAAAATCGACCCCGGCTGCTTCGGCAAAAAGCGCTTCCAACGCTTGGGGCCTGGCTTCAACCGCCTCGAAAGCCGCTTGCTGGGCAGCATTTCGGGCTGGCAAGTACCAATAACCATAGTCATCCAAGAGCCGGCGCTGGGGGCCGGCCAAACACCAATGCGCCACTTCATGCAGCGCACTGGCGCTATAGTCTGCTCGAAAAACGATGAGAGCACATTCAGCCGCCTTGGGCGCCTGATAAAACGGTTCGGCGCCGCCGCCTTTCAGCCGCACGCCATAGCGCGCGCCTAGGCGCTTGTTAAAGACCTCGATGATCTGACTGACGGGCATTGGGGGCTTCAAGAGACCGCCTCTGCAACGGGTGTTGCCATAAGGTCCGCCAGGTAAGATGCTGACAGAAACTCAGCGCCCGCTAATAAATGATTGAGGTAGCTTTGCGTTGGCTTGCAGCCGGTTTCAATGAACTGCGGATTCGCCTGATAAACCCAAGCTGCCGCAACGCCCGTCTCGGTTTCAATTGGCAGAATCCGGCGGTTGTAGCGGACGGGATATCCTTCATAAGGATCCATTTGGAGGATGTTCTCGGGCGCGGCAAGCGCATACAGCACGCCCTCTACCGCGCTGGTGATCGAAGGCTCAACGTTGGCGTGCGCAATCCCCTGCGCCCCCTTGGCACGCTTATTAAAGACCAAACGGTATCCTGCTAGCCGCCCGGAGCATCGTCGAACAAAGGCCATGCCGCGCAGCTGGACCCGCTCAACATCCATATTGCTGCCATACGCAAAATAAAAACCTGGCAGCGCCCCAGCAGTCATCCCTTTTTAATCCAATACTGATACCCCGATTCATTTTCGATTTTTTCGAGCATTTCATGATTCATAAATCGACAAAAATTTTCGAAATCCCAGCTGGTTGAGGGATCGGTTGCGAGCACTTTAATGACGTCGCCCTGGTTCATCTCCCGAACTTTATTTCTTAACAGCATGAGGGGTTCCGGACAGCGCAGTCCTAGGGCATCTAATTCGTAATCCGCATCCACTCGTCACCTCTCAATTTACAGCGCATCTTGCCCTTGCCATTATGCCACAAAGGTTGAGTCGAGCCGCTGCATCAGTATAATCGCGCGCAACCGGCTAGGGGGCATCATGATCAAAGTATTGATAGAACGTCAGATCGCTGAGGGGCTCGCGCATTACTACGATTGCACCATCCGTCGTGTGATTCATTCGGTTAACGAGGCGCCCGGTTGCTTGGGCGGCGAATCCTTAAAAGAAACAGGCAATTCTCACAGAAGAATCATCTTGTCTAAATGGGACCGCCTGGTCGATTGGCAGGCTTGGTATGCCTCTGACGAGCGCCGCCGAGTCCTTACAGAGATTGGTCCTCTGCTCGAGAGCTCAGAGCGGATCACCATCCTTGAAGCGATGCACTGATTTTTTTTCGCTTGCCGCCTCAGCCGAGACAATGAGCGCCGTTTCACTATCCGAGTCAAACTCAATTAAAGCTTTGCCCGACGCCAGTTGCAATCGCACCATTTTGCATTTTTCTTCAAAACTGTATTCGACCGGGCCATAGTCCGTGCCTTCTCGCAGCACAAAGGCTTCGATCAGACCCTGCTGGGCCTCAGCACTAAGCGATTCAAATGGAATATACATCCTTTGGTTGAACCTCGTTCTGCGGTGGGTCTTTGATCAGCGGTTATGATTAGGGCGTGCAAGTAAACCGCTGTGCTAGGAGAGGTTTACAAGATCGAGCAAGCGTTGTGGTTTGGCGCTGAGGTCTTCGAAATTAAACAGCGAGCGGTCTAAGAGTTGTGACGGCGCAACACTGCTCAACGCGCGAAAAATGGTCTCGATTCGTCCAGGGAACTGTTTATCCCACGCCACAAGCATTTCCTTAATCACTTGCCGCTGCAAATTATCCTGAGACCCGCACAAGTTACAGGGAATGATTGGGAAGGCGCGCAAATCCGCGTATTCGACGAGGTCCTTTTCGCGACAGTAGGCCAGCGGCCGGATCACGACATTACCACCATCATCAGACAATAATTTCGGTGGCATGGACTTTAATTTTCCGCCGTGAAACAGATTGAGGAACAAGGTCTCAATCAAGTCGTCGCGATGGTGGCCGAGGGCGATCTTGGTAAACCCTTGCTCTTTGGCATAACGATATAGGATCCCGCGGCGGAAACGACTGCACCAGCCGCAGTAGGTCTTACCTTCCGGCACCATTTCGGTAACCAGAGAGTAGGTATCTTCTTCCAAAATGTGGAAATCAACGCCAAGGCCTGCCAAATAATTGGGCAACACCGTTTCAGGAAACCCCGGTTGCTTTTGGTCTAGGTTCACCGCCACCAGGTCAAAATCGATGGGCGCTCGGGTCTTGAGTGTCATCAAAAGATCGAGCATTGCGTAGGAATCTTTACCACCCGACAAGCACACCATCACCTTGTCGCCCGCCTCGATCATGTTGAAATCACCAATGGCACGCCCAACCTCTCGGCGCAATCGCTTCTCGAGTTTAATGCCCTCGCGCTTGGCTTTGGCTTCGGGAGACTGATCGGGCATAACAGAGTACTCTAAGATTTTCCGCGCAAAGTTTAACACCGAGGAGAACTGATCTGAAATGATTACCACCGATCGCTTTTTGCTTGTCTTGGTTTTCCTATTCACACTGCTGCACAACTCGGCCCATGCCTTGGTGATCTTGCAGTATCACCATATTGCGGATGACACCCCGTTTTCGACCAGCACAAAACCCGAAGTCTTTGCGGCGCATCTTGAGCACTTGGCTCAGTCTGGTTTTAACATTGTTTCGCTCAGCGAGCATTTCTCACAACAAAACGAAGGTGATGCCAGCGCAAACGCGCTTGAAGTCGCAATTACCTTTGATGATGCCTATCGGAGTATTTTTACCGAGGCCTTCCCTCTCCTGCGCGCCAGAGGCTGGCCCTTCACCATTTTCGTGGCCACTGACCTGGTTGGCAGACCCGGTGGGCGCTACCTGGCTTGGGATGAGTTGAAGGCGATGAAGGCTGCAGGCGCCGAGATTGCGAATCACAGCACAGGCCATCAGCACTGGGCGAGAAAACCGGTCAACAAAAGCCTTCAAGCTTGGTCGGACGAATTCTTGCAAGACACCCTACGGGCTCAGGAAACCCTTGAGACGCATCTGGACTTCGCGCCAAAACACTACGCCTTGCCTTACGGCGAATACCATCCGTTGCTTGTGAACCAGCTGCAGGCTGCCAACTTTTTGGTCTTTGGCCAACACAGCGGGGCAGTGTCACGGCCCGCCCCTCTTGTCATCCCACGGTTCCCGATGGGCGGGCCCTACGCGGATCTCGGTAGCTTTAAAACGAAGGTCTTAACCCGCGCTTTTCCGGGTGTGCCCGCATTACACAATCCCATCCTGACCGGGCTTGAAACAAAACCCATGATCAATGCGACCGCCTTGGGCCTTCTTAATGCGCGCGGTTTGAACTGTTTTGGGCCGAACGGGGCCATCACGCCCGAATCCAAACACAGCGGCATTTTGATTCAAGCAAGCGCGCCCCTGCCGGCTGGACGAGCGCGCTATAACTGCACCCAGATGAGTGATCAACCCGGCCGCTTCTATTGGCATTCCTACTTCTGGATGAAACAGCATTCTGACAACACTTGGTACGCAGAGCCCTGAAACAGGCCTGCATTGCAGGCCCCTTCCCTACTTAGCAGAGCAGTAACCTGGCCAAAGATAGCGCTTGAAAAATCACGGCGCCCAAACCTAAGCTAGATCTTCAAACCAAAATAGAGACCACGATGACCCAGACACCCTTCGAGACCGAAATCCAAGAACAGGACGGCGTTTTAATCAGCCCGTTTCGACGCCCTATACAAATGCTAGCGGAACAAGAATACGGCGGCCATTTATCAATTCATGATGATGATCAAGCTCAGGCATTGGGTTTTAGCGGCGCGCCCATTGAGGGCCCAACGCATTTTTCACAGTTTGATCCGCTTTTGCATCAGATCTGGGGCGACCGCTGGTTCGAGTCCGGCTGCATCAGCTCACATTTCAAGAATGTGGTTGTAGAAGGCGAAGCGGTCCAAGCTTTCGTCGAACGACCAGCAGGCCGCGCTAATATCACCAAGATCTGGGCCGTAAAAAAAACCGGTGAAACCGTACTCGAAGGCACAGCATCCCTCGGGCCCGATCATCCAGAGACCCGCTTGGCATCTTTGATGGCAGCACGGGAAACACCAGAAAACCTTGTCTTACTCGAACACGTAAAAATTGGAGATCAGTCGAGCGCACTGGACACCGTCACAATGGGTTATGACCAACATCTTGGCGACAGCTATCCCTTCACGCTGGCGAACAAATTGGAGACGATAACGGAACCATGTCGGTGGTACTTCGCCGAGCAAGCCAAGACCTCACCTTGGGGTAAAGCCATTATCCCAACTGAAATGATTAGCCCATTGGTCGGTCACACGCCGAATGGTTTACCCGGACCCAAAGGACCGTCAATTGGAT
This sequence comes from Pseudomonadales bacterium, assembly GCA_017854255.1. Classification (GTDB taxonomy): domain Bacteria; phylum Pseudomonadota; class Gammaproteobacteria; order Pseudomonadales; family Azotimanducaceae; genus UBA9926. The sequence continues at coordinate 26,434 of JAFMIA010000016.1, read as the reverse complement.
TATTTGCCGACCTTGAAATTAAAATGATCAAAGGTCCACTGTTTGTTGGCCAAGAATATCAACTGGAACGCGAAGTGGTTGGATTAGGCGAAAGCGCTCGAACCGAATCCATGTGGATCAAAACCGTGATCAAAGACCCCGAAACCGGCGACGTGCTCGCGACCACCTTGCTCAATTCAGCAACGCTAAAACAGTCCTATGCGCACTATACCGAAGACGCACAACGTCTCGGCAAAGTCATCGGTCATTGAAGGACGGATTTAAATATCCGACCCTCGCAGGCCAGACCCTTATCCAAATGCTTTCGAGGCTGTGAAAAGCGGGCGGGCTGAACGCCCGCCCTCTAGATCAAAGTTTAATATCAAGTGGGCGGTAATAATCCCGACCAGCACTGACGTACGCTCCCATCATCTCTCTAAACGTCTCGCCGGCCGAACCTTCTTCCGTGAGCGTTAGATTCTGACGGATGAAATTAACGCTATCGGGGTTCAACTCACGCGCCATCTCCCAATACTGATCCGCTTTGGCCTCCTGCCCATACATTCGGAACAGGTTCCCCAGCCGAAAAGCGGCATCCGCTTTCTGTTGATCGCTTGAATGCTGCCGAATATTACCGGCAACCGTTTCTGCGGACTGCACATGCTCGCTATCAGCGCCTTTGGCCACCCAGTCTTTCAAAGCGGGCTCGTACACATCCGTGCCGAATGAAATTGCCTGTTCACCTTCCCCGAAGGAATGAAGCATCGAGTAGGTGCCCTCATCTATTCGAACGATTTGCCCCGTCTCATCAATCCAGGCCGCGGACGGCACGTTCACAAAATTAAACGCACTGCTGATCAGGTGATTTTCATCTATGACCTGGATATACGTCGGATTAGCCGCATCAAAAATGGGTCCCGCCGCAGCTTCTCCGCCGGTATCCTCGGCCGCACAGATCAGTACAAAGTTCGGATCGTTTATCTCTTCATAAATACGTTGCCACACGGGCACGTCAAGAAAGCAGCCTCACCAGGAGGACCACGTCACGATAAGCGCTTTTTTGCCTTTCAGATCCGCCATCCGGATCACAGAACCTTTGCGGTCGGTGATTTCAAGATCGGGTGCCTGCGCATTCAGCATCATGTTCTCGCGTTTTGCTGGAATCTCAGCAAAGCTCCAAACACCAGCCTCATGATCCGCAACAAACGGTTGTCCTAACAATGCCGCAAAGGCCGTTAAGCTAAACCATTGCGTCCCATCCTGCTCGATCAACACATCATCCGTCATTGGGATGCACAAATCTTCGAAGCAAGCGCCTTCGGCCTTTAAGACAAAGCCATTGATCTGGGTCAGGTCAGCTGGGTCGATTAACAGACCATCACCTTTACCAAGACTCGACAAGGTGATGGCTTTGCCCTGATACAGCACCGTCGCGCTGCCTTCGGGGTGAATGGGTTTAGCCTCGAATGGGTTTCGAAGCTCCGGGTAGGCCATAAAGGCTTCTGCCATGGGTTTCTCCTATTGGGTTTCACGCGTGAATCAAGCGCGCTTTTCCGATACTACGTGATCCGAATCAGAGTGTCTTCCGCTTTCCTTAGAGGGCGCGAGATAAACACCCGCACGGGTTTGCCTTGGCAAAAGACTGGTTCAGTCAAACTCTAAGCCCTCTTCGGCATAACCCGTCGCGCCTCACCTATGACAAAGATCTTGTGAAATCTTACAAGGCGAATCTGCGCTGGTGACCAATCTCATGAGTCGGTATATTCTGGGGACTGATTTAAGCCATGGTGACCTTCATGCCAACAGCCCTCAGCCCAGATCAAGTTGCGCAGTTTCATCAGCAAGGCTTCCTCGGCCCCTTTGATGCCATGCCGATATCCGACATGTTGGGATTAAGAGGCGCCGTTACAACCCTGCTCCAAACCAGCCCCGACCCTTTTCCGGAGGAAGGCTGGCATGGCCGGTTAATTCCGCGGCATCACAACCGTTTTTTAGATTCGGCCCTGGCGTACCGATTATCGACACTGCCAGAGATGGTCACCAAAATGACCAGCATCACAGGCGACGATCTCTTGCTATGGCGCGCTCATTTCTTTGACAAGGGCCCGGGTGCAAAGGAGATTCCTTGGCATCAGGATTACAACTATTGGCCCCTAGAGCCGCCTGTCATTATTTCGGCATGGCTGGCGATCGACCGTGTGACCCGGGACAACGCCTGCCTGCAGGTTATTCCGGGCTCCCACAGAAAGCTGTTGCCCCATATTAAAGCCACTCCCGATATGGCTTTTCTTGAGATGGCCGATCCCGAATACGTTGACGAAAGCCTCGCCATCGATATCGAACTCGAACCGGGACAATTCATTTTGTTTAATGAGCGACTCTTGCATCACTCCGAGGTCAATCGATCAAGCCTACCCCGGTGTGGTTTATCGATCCGCCTAATTCCACCCATCGTTCGCGTCTTACAGTACGACGCCCAAAACCACGTCCTACCGATCGTGTCTGGGCAGGATAAAATGCGGTTCAACCAAACCGACTTCAAGATGCCGAAAGGCGGTTAAACAGCCCCTGATCAAAGGCAATCTTCGCAAAGCGTTCACCCATGCGAGCATAGCCCGCGGCATTGGGATGTAAATTATCGGGGAGATCCTGCTGATCTGCCGCTGAAAACAAGGTCAAGCCGTCAACATAATCTAAAGCCGCATCACCATCGGCTCGGCGAGCGGCAATCAACTCCGACATGATTCGTCGCATCTGGATAATGGTCAGCGCGTTTTGACGAACCGGCTCATGACCTTGAATGGCGTCGAACACGAGTTTCTTTTGGCCATCGATCGAAATGATCGTGGCCGTCGTGGGCCCTGGTGTGTCCTCGCTAAAAGGACAAAAGATCGGGGAGATTAACAGTATGGGTGTCTGGGCATGGCGACCGGCGCGGATGATGTCTAAAAAACCGTGGAGCGCTGATGCAAATGCGCGACGACCCAACGAGTTCTGATTCACGATATTGATGCCGACCTTCAAACTAATATAGTCTGCCGGGAGATCTCGAATGGTTTGTGCAACAAACAGATCCAAATGACACTGCCCACCAAAGCCAAGACTGGTTAAATGCACCCCTGCTTTGTCAGCCGCAATCGCTGGCCAAGTTTGCGTTGGCGACGCCGCCTCGGCGCACTGGCTGATGGAACTACCGTAATGCACCCAGCGCGGCTTGTCCGCCACAACGCTCGATAAGCTCGCGCCGTCATCAATCCGTAAACTCTGCACTGTGACGACGGCATTCACTGGCAACCATAAGGCAATGCGTTTTAACCGGGGCTCAAGGCCTTCGAACCGATAACAAACGCTCGGCCCTGGGGTCGTCTGAGATTCTTCAGAGGTCATCATTCTAATCAGGTCCCCCTCAGCGTGGGACACCGATTGCGCCACCTGACCATCCACCACAAGATCAATGGTCGCTGCCGGGACGCGCCGCCCCGCCTGTATCAAAGACAAGTGGACCACCAAAGCAATTTCGGTTGTGTCACTCAAAAATTCGATTCGGACCCCGGAGGGGGTTGTCACCACTCGCTGCATTTCCGCTGGCAGGCGCTGACGAGTAAACGCTGGAAGTCGGCGCGGGATCAACCCTGCCGCGACCTGATCAAAATCAAATGCGCCAACAAACAGCTGGGGGTTGCCCGCAAGATCTACAGATTGCATTGAAGCTCCTCAACCAACATCCGCCAGGCCATCAGCAAGCGCGCACGCATCCTTTACCGCCAGATCAGATCTGAAAAGACGTTATGCCAAATCGCGGAGCACCGCGACCGGCGACTGATCGAGTACCCGGCGCGTCGCCAACATGCCAATCACACTAATCAAACCCGCGCCCAAGATCGGCCCGAGCGCCCATAACCAAGGTGTGGGCGTGTAATCCAAATCAAAGATTTCACGCTCCAAACCATAGACGGTGAGTTCTGCGCCCAGGGCCGCCAATAATCCCGCAAAGGCGCCTAAGACCGCGAATTCTAGAGCCAGGCTGCTGCGTACCAATTGGTTTGATGCCCCAAGGGTTCGAAGGATCACAAATTGTTTCATGCGTTCATCTAAGCTCGCTTGAATACTCGCCAAAAGCACCATAGCGCCCGACATTAAAATCAGGACCAGCATAAATTCAACTGCCAAAGTAACCTGTGCCACAATCGTTCTTATCTGTTCAATTAAAGCATCCACTTCGAGCACGGTCATCGTCGGGAACTGCCGAAGCAGGGGGCTCAGCAAGGCCTTTTGGTCTGCATCGAGGAAAAAGCTCGTCATAAAGGTAGAGGGGAAATCGATCAACATCGATGGCGAAAAAATCAAATAGAAATTCGGTTGTAAATTATCCCATGCGACCGAGCGAACACTGGTGACCTCAGCAGACAGCGTGCGGCCTTCGATCTCAAAAACCAACATATCGCCCAGCTTGAGGCCATTACTTTTTGCAAACTCAGCCTCAACAGAGACTTCCGACACCTGGGAGGCCGGCGAAAACCACGCGCCGGAAAGAATTTTATTATCCTTAGGCAAGGCCGCCGTCGCCGTCAGGTTTCGAGTCGAACTCAGTCGCGGGGCACCACGCTCACCGCCATCTGCGCGCGTCAGTTCTGCCACCGCAACCCCATTCAGCGCCGTGATGCGCCCCCGAATCATAGGATACTCGGGCGTCACCGTGACCTTGGCGACATCCAAAAAGGCCCGGATCTCACCACGCTCTTCAGGCAATATGTTCATGGCAAAGTGATTCGGCGCATCGGCTGGAATTTGATTACGCCACTCAGACAAGAGCGAAGTGCGCACCAAAAACAACGTAAGCAACAACATCAGGGCAAGGCCAAACGCTAATATTTGCAATGCACTTTCTAATTGCCGTCTCTGTAGACCCGCCACCGCCAGACGCCAAGCGCTACCCGCCTGCAAGCCCACCTGTCGCCCCGACCGCACGAGGAGCAGAGCAAGTAGCCCAAGGATCAACACCGCAACCAGCCCCCCGATAAAGAGCAAAACCGTCAACCTTAAGTCTTGGCTGTACCACCACATAAGGCCAAATGTACCTAGGCCGCCAAAGCCATAGGCCACAAGCGACGAGGGGTTCGCCGTGTCTAAATCTCGCCGAATCACTCGGACGGGGTCCGCGTTTCTCAGGGTTAATAATGGCGGCAAGGCAAAGGACAACAAACACACCATTCCGGTCGTCAGCCCCAGTAAAACTGGCTTCATTGTTGGCGCGGGCAAGGCAACCGGTAACAACGGCCGTAAAACTTCCGCGACCCCTGCTTGCACTATCAGGCCTAGGGCTGCCCCAATCAGCGTTGCCGCCAGCCCCAATCCGATAAAAATCACCAGGTAGATTTGATCGATTCGAGCAGGCGTGGCACCAAGGGTTTTAAGAATCGCAACATGATCAAAGTGCCGGTGCGCATAGCGATTGGCGGCCAGCGCAATTGCGACCCCCGCCAGGATGACGCCCAGCAGTCCGCCGAGCAACAAAAACCGTTCCGCCTTCGACAAGGCCTCACCAATTTCCTCGGCCCCTTCTTTAACCCCATAGAGCCGAGTGTCCTCCGGCAGGTCTGGGCGAACACTGTCCTCCCAGGCCTTTAAATTGCCTTCATCACCGGAAAACAGATATCGATACGTCACGCGACTGCCGGGTTGGATGATCTCAGTGCGATCAACATCGCTCAAATGCATAATGACTCTGGGCGCCACGGTATCGAAACCGCCCCCGCGGTCCGGCTCCTTCAGCAACACTTCAGCGATCGGCAAGGTTAACGCGCCCACATCCACCGATGCCCCGGGACGGGTGTCGAGTGACGGGAACAGACGGGACTCCATCCAAACCGAACCAGGCTGTGGCCCGGCGCCAGTAGGCCTACCAGAACCAAAAGGCTCATCGGCGATAATTAACTGGCCTCGCAACGGGTAGCCGTCGTCCACGGCTTTCACAGCGGCCAGCTGAGCCCGCTCATCAGAAAACACCATCGATAAAAAAGACACCGTCGCAGATCGCTGCAAGTTGTATTCATCTGCCCGCGCCAGAAGCGCCGTCTCAATCGGGCGGCTCGCCGAAATGACTCGGTCTGCTGCAATAAACGAGGCGGACTCCAGCAAAAGTGCTTGCTGCAACCGGTCGACAAACAAGGTAATGGTGGTCACGGTACCCACCGCAATGATTAATGCAGCCAGCAACAGCGTTAACTCGCCCCCGCGCCAATCTCGAATCAGTAATTTTAGAGCCAATTTCATGAATCGATTACCTAAGCAGTGGCAGCGCTGGTTTCCAGGACCTCTGAGACCAGCTGGCCCGCCTCGATCAAGATAGAGCGCTCACAACGAGATGCCAATCGTGCATCGTGAGTCACCAAAACCAGCGTGGTACCAAAATCAGCATTCAAATCGAACAGCAGGTCTATTATTTTGGCGCCCGTCTTAGCATCGAGATTACCGGTGGGCTCATCCGCAAACAGAATCTTAGGATTGGACGCAAAAGCGCGCGCAATTGCCACCCGCTGCTGCTCACCGCCGGAGAGTTGTCGGGGGTAATGCTGAAGGCGATGCCCCAGGCCCACTCGATCCAGCAGCTTTTTAGCATTGTCCTCAGCCTGGGGGTCGCTCCGAAGCTCGCCCGGCAACATGACGTTTTCAAGCGCCGTTAAGCTACTGAGTAACTGGAATGTTTGAAACACGAAACCAACCATCTCCCCGCGAAGTTTTGCGCGTTGCGCCTCACTCATCATGGTGATGTCTTGATCCCCACCGAGCACAATCGTGCCCTCGCTTGGCGAATCAAGTCCCGCCAGCAAACTGAGTAAGGTGGTTTTGCCCGACCCGGACGCCCCAACAATTGCAACCGATTCCCCTTGGTTGATTTCCAGTGTAATCCCTTCCAAAATCACCAGCGCGCCCTCACTGGTCTCTACAACTTTGCAAACGTCGTTCGTCTTAATCATACCCATCGTTTCCGTACTTCAGTCTTCGTTGAAAGCCATCCATGATCGCATGCGACGGGATCAATTACTTCTTTTGATCTTCCTCGCCTTCGCTCAATATACGCAGGGTGCTGAAAACCGATCGATCCTGATTTATGGTGACAGCGTCAGTGCGGGCTATGGCATGACCCAACCCGAGAGCTGGCCTGCCTTACTGGCGTCGGATCTCGCCTTCAGTCAGCCGTCGGTGTCTTTCACAAATGCCAGCGTGAGCGGCGAGACAACCACGGGCGGACTGAACCGCTTCAAAAAAGCCCTTGAAATTCACGCACCCGATCTCGTCATACTCGAGCTTGGCGGCAACGACGGTTTACGCGGCTATCCGATCTCGAAGATTCAAGCCAACCTTGGGAACATGATTGCCTTGTGTCAAAAACAAGGCATTGAGATTCTTCTGATTGGGATGGTCTTGCCCCCGAACTATGGTCGCCGCTACACCGAAGCCTTTGTCGGCATTTATAGCACTCTAGCGGCAGAATTTAACCTTGCGGGCTTTTTACCGCATTTACTCAGTGGCATTGCCACCGACCCCAACCTCCTCCAACGCGATGGCATCCACCCCACGGTTGCAGCGCAACCGCTCATCAAGGAACAGATCAAGCCGCTGATCCTCAACTGGTTAACATCCAATTAGATAACCTGCGCTTAAAGCGAGCGATGCATTACACAAGCAATGCTTTGCGGGCCCGCCAATCCGGCATAAATTCGGCAAGATACGCATAAAATGCTGGGGTATGATCAAAGTGCTTGAGGTGACAAAGCTCGTGCAAAATGACGTAATCGATCGCTTTAACATCCTGCGTAATCAGCCACAAATTGAGCGTGATAACGCCAGACTGGCTACAACTGCCCCATTTGGCTTTCATTTTTCTAACTTTCAGACTGGACGCCATCTGCAAGCCGAAGCATTCAACCAAGGCCGACAATCGTTGATTAAAAATGAGGTCTGCTTGGGTGCGATACCAATCCTCAAGCCGTTTTTGAATTTGGGTCGGATCATCCGACGCGGCGCGAACTAAAAGCGCTGAATTGCGAACTTGGGCTTTGCTCTGCAAATTCTGACACGTCTCTAACTGATACCGTTGTCCTAAGAAATAGTGCGCGGCACCCTCGGCATATTGGGGTCTCGGACGCCCGACGCGATCTTTCATTCGAGCGATCGTACGCAAGATCCAATCTTGGTGCGCGAAGATAAAGGTCTCGGCGGTCCGCTGCGCACATCGCGAGGGAATTCGACATTGAACCTCGCCGTCCGTCTCAACCACCAGCGCCAAACGTTTGCGCTTTCGACGAACCACCACCACTTCAACTAAGCCTGCGTTACCTGAAATCCAAACGGACGGGTTCGTCGTTTCCACCAACGGACTCACTTGGCGGCATCAACCGTGCGGCCCCCGCCCAAACAATTGGGCGACAACGGCGCAGCTTCACCTTTGTGTATCCATTCGTTCTGGGAGTAAGTGTGCATGGACAAGGCATGAATTTGGCCGTTCAATTGTGTGGCCAAAGCCCGGTTAACCCGCTGATGCCGTTGAATGAGCCGTTGATCAACGAAGCTATCCGAGACCACCACCACTTTAAAATGACTCTCCGAGCCAGGCGGCACGTTGTGCTGATGACTTTCGTTGGTGACCACCAAATAGCTCGGGTCAAAGGTCGCTGAAAGCGCGTCATAAATCGACTGCTGTATCACGCCCGCCATCAATCAACCTTTCTCTTTGAGTTCCATGACACCATCCCAATCCTGCGGTGGCGGCGTCAACACAAACGTCTCACATCGCGCGAGGTGGGTTAGTGATGGTCCGTCATCTGGAATTAGATCAACGCATGCTTGAAACGCCGCTTTGGCATCCACAAAGTTTCGATCTCGAATCAATTGCAACCCACCATGATAGCGATCGACGACATCCGCAAGCACCCCGGTGGTTTGATTCTTTCGATTCAATAGCTGATAAACCCGAATCGGCTCAGCTTTGCCAACCACTCGAATGATATCAAGCTCACGGACATCCACATCGTCGGCGCACTGCAGATAGGTCGACTCCGAAATCATCAGGTCCGACCGAAACGCCTTATTTGCGCCTTCGAGTCGGGCGGCAAGATTCACCGCATCCCCCATGATCGTATAGTTAATCCGCTGGCTAGAACCCATATTCCCGACAACCATCCGCCCGGTATTCACGCCCATCCTTACGGCAACTTTTGGCAAGCCCTGCGCCATCCACTGATCCCGGAGCCCCCCGAGTGCATGGTTCATATCAATACTGGCGAAGCAGGCTTGGCGGGCATGGGCCGGCTGATCAATCGGCGCCCCCCAGAAGGCGATGATCGCGTCTCCCTCAAACTTATCGATGGTGCCATCCGACGCAATGATGACATCACACATTGCCGTCAAATATTCATTGAGCAAGCCCACTAACTGGGTCGGCGTCATACCTTCTGAAAAAGTCGAAAACCCCGCAATATCAGAAAAGTAAGCGGTCATTTCTCGCTCTTCGCCACCGAGGGTCAATTTATCGGGGTCTTTCACCAGATCCGCCACAACCGTCGGCGATAAATACTGCCCAAAGGCATCTTTGATATAGGCTTTTTGGCCCATCTCGTTCAGATAAAACCGTCCGTTCACTAAAATGACTGACAGCACCACGGCAATGATATTCGGGACCATGGATATTATTAGGCCCTGAATCGCATAGGCCCAAAAACAGAATCCAATAAACACGACCGCGCCAAGCAAGCTAATCCCATTACGAATCAAAGGGGCTGCAATAAAAGAGGTTCCCAAGATTACGACCAACAAAAGCGCCGCGATCAGCGATTCCACCATGAGGGACGCCGCGCGCAACGGCCCACCTTTCAAAAGCGTTCCGATCTCGCTGGCAATGATATTCACTCCAAAGATATTCCCAGCGGGGGTCTCAAATTGATCGTGGGCCACTTCGGCGACTTCGCCGATCAATACAATCTTGCCATCTACAAGATATGAAAGATCTTCCAACTCTTCCTCATCGACAAATAGAATATCCCCAGCGGCGATGCCTTCTACTTCATGTCGTGCTCGATTGCCCGCTGAATCTAGGGTGCGCGGCAGACTAGGGTATTCCAAATAGAGATCATTGTGCTGATCAAGCTGGGCCACCATTTCATCACCGATGAAAAGTTGATGGTTTTGGAGTGACGGCGCTTCACCCACATGCATCGACAAGGCTTTTACCGCAAAAGGCCAGCCGTTGTCTCGTTCAGCCACATCTGGATGGATTCGAAGCCGAACCATTGTTTCGGCCAGATCGCTGTTGGACGAAATATTGGAATAGCCGCTTTCGGCGACATCAGAAAACTTGGGAATCGCAAAGTTTGTTTTTTGGTAACCCGCATCGTCTGAAATTTCCGCCTGCGAAACCAGCAAGACATTGCCGGCCGCCTCGATGGCGTCGACCAAGGTCGGGTCCTCGTTATAGGCACTGTTGAAATCGAGCAACATATCCACCCCGATGACCGATGCGCCCATCGCGCTCAACCGGGTGATAATGGTCGCCAAATCGACCCGTCGCAGCGGATACACCTCGTATTCATCGTAGAAGTCTTCATCGGTATAAACCACCGTGACTTCCGGGCTCGGCGCAGTTAATTGAGGATCGCCGTACCCAGATCGCACAAGATGCCGATAAGAGATGGTCTCGTCCTCGACAATGGTTAAGGCTTCTCGATACTCTGCAAACAAAGCCAAACCAAACAAGAAAACAACCAAAGGCAGATCGAATCTGCCTTTTAGGAACGATAAAACGTTCAAGATCGTATCGCCGCGCGAGCCGGCTGCATCCAATGTTTATTCAGAGATAAAGTCATTGTATTTCTGCGCCTCTGCCGTTTTTTCCGTCATTAATTGAAGCGCCTGAAGATTGGCGATAAACAAAGGCTTCATCTCAATATCATCTGGGTAGGCATCAAAATAGGCACGATAGGCATCCATTGCTGGCACCAATAGGCCGTGTTGTTCAAGCACATCTGCCTGGGCAAAATAATCGTCGCCAGCTGCCATGAGTGCGGTTTTGATACTCGCCTCTTCAGCTGAAGCCAGCACTTTCAACTTACCAGGCCGCCGTGGGGTGTACACGACTTCTTCGCCGGCCTTAACATCCAATCGCAGATCATATTCGCCCGCTGCTGGTAGGGGTAACTGAAAGCGAATGTGCTCGCCTGCGTCTCCGGTCGGCACATCAAATTGTTGCTCACCTAAAACAATCACGAAGGTATTGTCAGGACAGGCTTTTTCCCATACCAAATCGGCAAAGCCTTCTGAAACGGTAATTTCACGCGCTAAGCGAACCTTTACTTCGCAATCGGGCTCGCCCGGCTTCTTCACAGCACGACGGACCGTGGTGTACCGCTGGGCCGACGCAAACTTATTGGCTAAGCCATCCATCAGACCCGCATCACTGCTAAACGGATCCGACACCTCACCGGCAGAAACTTCCAACCCAGCATCACCGACCATCGCCGTCACGTTCGCGCTTAAACTTTGCGCTAACCCGGATTCTTGGTTAATGAAGTTGCCCGATCCATCGTCACCGGTTCTAACGTGATACCCAGAAAACAAATATTTGGCACGTGTCACCGGGCGCCACTTTTCGCCGTCACGACTGTATTCTACAGCGCCGTTTGGATCCATTAATTTGCCAACCGGGCTTCGCGGCGCCTCCGCACTGGCCACCCCTATGAAGCCAAACATCAACAGCGCCGCTAACACCATCTGCTTCACATCTAGACCACTTTTTGACCCGTCGTGTTGTTTAACCATTCGACCATGCTCCTATTATTTTAAGGATTATCTAAGCCCCTTGTGTTTGGACTCAAATATTTAATTGCAACCTCATTCAACGCCTTTTGGCGTTTATGCCTTGGACATCTTACGGCATCTTTTAGCGTCTTTTAGCACCATTTAGTCTATTTTAATATTGTCAGGTGGCCATCATACCCCAAGGACCAATGACACTTTCTGAGCTACCTGACTATGCTGCCCCTGCCTTTAAGACGGCACGCACCCTTCATCAGACAGCATATTTTAAGAATTCTAGGCCTTTCTTGAATTTATTCAACTCAATCTGTGCTGCGGATCATACTCGACTAAAGGTCCTATCAATATTGGTAGCCTACTGGAACGAAGACCCATCCCATCGCTAACTCATTTGGAACGAGATCAATGCCTGAACAAGCTCGATAGCCCACTTCCAGCGGCATGAACGCCCTTAAACCCGTCTGTTGGAGTTAGCCCCCCTAATTCTTGGTCTCGAGCTCCGAGCAGCCTGAGACCTAACCTTTAATTCGCCTTGAGGGCCTTCGCTGCCTGTCCTCAGGGGTCGACACTTTTGTCCAACCCTAGATCGCGGCGGCCCCGGTAAAGCGCACAATCGATCTTCCATCGCCGGCAATTCAAGAAACCCATGCCAAACGCGACTTCGTGCGATAAGATAACCCTACACTGACGACCCTGATTCTGACTGCCCATGTTGATGCTCCTATCCCCTGCTAAGACGCTCGATTTTGATACACCAGCGCCGACCACCGAGACCTCGAAACCCGTTTTGCTGCGAGAGGCATCTACCCTCGCCAAATTGATGAAAACGAAATCCCAGCAAGACCTCGCCAGCATGATGAAAATCAGTCCAAAGCTTGCGGCACTTAACCATGAACGCTTCCAAACTTGGACGCCTGCTCGGGGCGCTTTAAAGCAGTCTTTGTTTGCATTCCGGGGAGATGTTTATCAAGGGTTAGAAGCGGATACATTTTCCACGCAAGATATTCGATTCGCACAAAAACATCTGAGGATGTTGTCCGGACTTTACGGTTTGCTCAAACCCCTGGACCTGATCAAACCTTATCGATTAGAAATGGGCACCCGGCTCAGTAATCAACGCGGTGCTGATCTGTACGATTTTTGGCAAGCGGCGCTGGCAAAAAAGCTCCTCGAGGACCTTGATGGCCAAACGAAACCCGTACTCATTAACCTTGCGTCGAATGAATACTTCAAGGCCGTTGATGTGCCGGCCCTCGGTCAAGTTCGAATCATTAATCCCGTTTTCAAAGATACGAGCAATGGTCGACTTAAAATTATTAGCTTCTTTGCAAAGCGTGCGCGGGGCGCCATGGCAAATTTCGTCATCAAGCAGCGTATTAAGCAACCTGAACACCTCAAAACCTTCGATACCGATGGTTACCAATACCAACCGAGCCTTAGCAGTGAAACCGATTGGGTCTTCGCGCGTTGAGCGAACCATCGACTGGGTACCTCGGCATCGTCGTCAATCCGATGTCTGGCCGCGATGTTAGACGGGTCGCCGCCCGGGCCAGCACCAGTGCCCATCACGAAAAGCAACAGCAGGTCACGCGATTGGTTCTCGCGGCGCTCGAAAATGGTGTTCAGCGTATATTTTTGGCTCAAGAACCGTTTCGCATTAATGAACGTGCGGTCGAAAATCTGCCCCAAAGGGATCAGGTGGAAATACTCTCTTTTGCCCTAACCCATACCGCGCGCGATACCGAGACCATGATCGACCTTATGTGGGCAGCCGGCTGCCGAACCTTTATCGTGCTCGGCGGCGATGGCACCAATCGCATCGTTTCCCGGCGGTACCCTGACTGCGCGCTCATGCCGCTTTCAACGGGGACAAATAATGTTTTCCCCATGATGATTGAAGCCTCCTTAGCCGGCGCAGCAGCGGGCCTTATTGCATCAGGGCAGATAACCAAAGAAGCCATCACAAACCGTTGTAAGCGGATCCACATACGCGCTGTGTCGCACCAAACGCAGATTCATGATATCGCGCTCATTGATGCGGTTGTTTTGCACAACGACAGCTTAGGCTCTCTGCTACCATTCCAAGGCGACCGCCTTGGCACACTCCTGTTAACCCGCGCGGAACCGGCCTCGGTCGGACTCTCCCCCATCGGTGGATACTTAAGACCCAGCGGGCATTTGGATGACTTTGGGGTTTTAGTGCAATGCGGCATACCGGCGGTCTGTCGCGTTAGAGTGCCCATTTCGCCCGGACTGTGGCAAGACGTCTGTGTGCAGCACCATGAAGCGGTCCCCTTTGGCTCGGGGGTTTCTCTTTCTGGCGAGGGGATCCTAGCCTATGATGGCGACCGCACGCACGATCTGGCTAACCTTACCGACTGCCGAATGACCGTTGAACGCGATGGGCCCTTCATTATAGAACCCAATCGGGTCCTTCAGTACGCTGTCGAACAACGCATTCTGATCAGGACGCCTTAAACGACATTGGGGCCGATTGTGCTCGGTGCTTTTCGTTGACCAAGAAGCAGTGTTAGTCTGCTTACTAAATAGTGAGATTTACCTCATGCACCTAGTTTTTTTCTCCCTCATCATTGCCTTTGGCTTTGTCCCTGTCGTGCAAGCCGAGGAACCCAGTACGCAAACCCTGGCTTGGCCCGATGGCACCCGTTATGTCGGCGGCCTCCAGGACCAAATGCGACAAGGGCAAGGCACCATATACTGGCAAGATGGCACGCGATTTATTGGCAGTTTCAAAGATAATTTGCGCCATGGACCCGGCATGATGATCTTACCCGATGGCACAACCTACGAGGGCGACTTCAACCGGGGCCGCCTGATCAAGCCCGATGCCGAAATCAGGCCTACCCTAAACCCAGCAGCAGAACCCATGACGCTTGCGCCATTAGATAACAACGCTATTAGCGCAATCACCAATACTTTAGATTTATGGGCGGCCGCTTGGATGGCCCAAAACCCGGATCAATACTTATCCCTCTATTCCGACGACTTCGAGCTCGCCGAAGGTGAATCCCGGAATCTCTGGGAAATGAACCGGCGCGAGCGCATATTAATCCCCTCTTACATCCAACTCGATTTATCGTACGAGTCGTTTACGCCCATCACCCCGACTCAGGTAGATGTGAAGTTACGTCAATCCTACCGATCTGATCGATATCGAGAAATTAGCAACAAAGTCTTGAGGCTTCAGAGCGAACCCAAAGGCTGGCGCATTATAGGAGAACGACAACGATGAATGACAAGCCCCCCGTACCGGCCGCGACGATTCTGATGCTTCGAGATGGCGAACAGGGCCTTGAAGTCTTCATGGTCGTGCGACACCACCAAATCGATTTCGCCTCTGGCGCGCTGGTTTTTCCAGGCGGAAAAATTGATGCCGCTGATCAACTCGCTAAAGACTATTGCGACGGCGTTGCTGGCGCCACCGACTACCAAGTTGCGATGCAGGTTGGCGCGATCCGTGAGGCGTTTGAAGAGTGCGGCGTATTGCTCGCACGCGCGCAGGGCCAAACCGACTTAATTTCCGGAGACCGCTTGGCACAACTCTCCGATTATCGAGAGAAGATCCATGCTGGCGACATCAGCTTTGCTGATTTTTTAGCGCAAGAGCAGTTACGACTCGCCTGCGATGTCCTCATTCCGTTTGCGCATTGGGTAACCCCCTCTATGATGCCGAAACGCTTTGATACGTGGTTTTATCTTGCCGTTGCACCATCGGATCATCTCGCCGTGCACGATGGCACCGAATCAGTGGACTCCATCTGGATTTCACCAGAAAACGCCTTAATCGGCGAAAAAGAAGGGACTTATACTATTATTTTCCCAACCCGATTAAACATCGAGTTACTGGGCGAAAGCGGCACCGTTTCAGCCGCCATCAGCGCGGCGACTCATCACGATATCAAAACAGTGCTGCCCTGGACTGAAACCCGCGAAGATGGCACCTATCTGTGCATCCCAAGTGATGCGGGTTATGCCCTCTCCGAAGAAAAAATGCCTGCACGATAACCCAGCCATAAAAAAAGGCGCCTAAGCGCCTTTAAGATATTCAACGAGCACCGCTCAGTGATTTGGTATTAGCCACCAAAGTCATCCAAGAAAATATTGTCCCGTTCGACACCCAAATCATCCAGCAGGTTCAGCACGGCTTGATTCATCATCGGCGGGCCACACATGTAGTATTCACAGTCTTCCGGCGCAGTATGGTCCTTCAGATATTCTTCAAACAGCACATTGTGAATGAATCCGGTATAGCCATCCCAGCCTTCAAGGTTTTGGTCAGACAATGCAATGTGCCACGTAAAATTCTCATGTTCGGCTGCCAAACGATCGAACTCTTCGACATAAAACAGCTCGCGCTGATTCCGCCCGCCATACCAAAAGGTAATCTTTCGGTTGGTGTTCAAACGCAGCAACTGATCAAAAATGTGCGCCCGCATCGGCGCCATTCCCGCGCCACCCCCAACAAATACCATCTCGGCATCGGTTTCTTTGGCAAAAAATTCGCCGTAAGGCCCGAATATCGTAACGGTTTCACCCGGCTTTTTGGTAAACAGGTAACTCGACATCCGGCCTGGCGGAAAATCGGTTCCGGGTGGCGGTGAGGCCACTCGAATATTGAACTTCATGATGCCCTTTTCTTCGGGGTAGTTCGCCATGGAATAGGCTCGAATCGTCGGCTCATCAACTTCTGCTACATGGTCAAACACGCCAAACTTCTGCCAATCGCCCTGATAGTCCTCTTCAATGATCATGTCTTTGTAGGCGATCTTGTAGGGCGGAATTTCAAACTGCACGAAGCCCCCAGCCCGAAAATCGACGTCTTCTCCTTCCGGCAACTTCAAAACCAATTCTTTAATGAAGGTCGCGACGTTGTGGTTCGACACCACCTCGCACTCCCAGCGCTTGACGCCAAAGAATTCAGCCGGGACCTCGATTTTCATGTCTTGCTTGACCGCTGTCTGACAGCTCAAGCGCCAACCTTCTTTCGCCTCGCCACGCGTAAAGTGTCCCGCTTCCGTTGACAGCATGGAGCCGCCGCCCTCAACCACCCGACAGCGACACTGACCGCAGGTTCCACCGCCGCCACACGCTGAGGACAAAAAGATCCCCGCATCGGCGAGCGTATTCAGGAGCTTACCCCCAGAATTTGTGGACAAGGTTCGATCTGGATCATCATTAATCGAGATGCTCACAGCCCCAGTTGAAACAAGTTGTTTTCTCGCCAACAAGATCACAGCAACCAGTGCCATGATAATGGTGGTGAACATACCGACCCCAAGAAATATTTCCGTATTCATAAACTGCAATACACCCTTTGCTTACAAGGAAATTCCGCCAAACGACATAAAGCCGAGCGACATTAAACCCACAGTGATAAACGTAATTCCAAGACCTCTCAGGCCTTCTGGGACATCGCTATACTTCATCTTTTCGCGAATGCCCGCCAAAACCACTATCGCAATCGCCCAGCCGACACCGGATCCCAATCCGTACACTATGCTTTCTGAGAAGTTGTACGAACGATTGACCATAAACAGACTACCGCCAAGGATGGCGCAGTTCACAGTAATCAGCGGCAAGAACACGCCTAACGAGTTATAGAGTGCTGGCACGTATTTATCGAGGAACATCTCGAGGATTTGCACCATCGCAGCGATCACGCCGATATAACTGAGTAAGCCTAAGAAGCTGAGGTCAACTTCGGGAAATCCAGCCCAAGCCAAGGCGCCATCGGCCAACAGAAACTGATAGATGAGATTATTGACCGGTACCGTAATGGTTTGCACAACCACGACCGCGATCCCGAGTCCTAACGACGTTTCGATCTTCTTAGAGATTGCGATAAAGGTACACATCCCTAGGAAGAACACCAACGCGATATTCTCAATGAATATCGCCCGGACGAATAAACTTAAATAATATTCCATATCCCAGGCCCCTAGCTGTGTGACATCGCGGTGTGCGGACCGATCTTAAATTCTGCCGCTTCCACCTGCTCTTTGCGCCAAACCCGCAGCGCCCAGATCAGCAAACCGATAATAAAGAACGCGCTCGGTGGCAATAGCATCATGCCCATCGGCGTATACCAGCCGCCTTGGGAGACCAGTGGCAGAATTTCAATCCCGAACATGCTGCCTGATCCGAACAACTCTCGAATTGCCGCAACACTCATCAACACAACGCTATACCCCAAGCCATTGCCAATTCCGTCTAAGAAACTGAGCCCGGGCGGATTCTGCATGGCAAAGGCTTCGGCCCGCCCCATGACAATACAATTGGTGATAATCAATCCCACAAAGACCGAGAGCTGCTTCGAGATATCATAAGCAACAGCGCCCAGAACTTGATCCACGACAATGACGAGGGAGGCAATAATCGTCATCTGCACGATGATCCGGATACTCGACGGAATCCGATTGCGAATCATCGAGATAAACAGATTCGAAAAGGCCGTCACCACCGTCAGTGCAATACACATAACGATCGCAACGCTCATCTTGGTGGTCACCGCCAGCGCCGAACAAATACCCAGAATCTGAAGACCGATCGGGTTGTTGCTGAAAAGGGGCCCAAATAAAATTTCTTTTACATTTGACATACTGATTTCCGTTCGTCAGATCTTAACCATTAAAGTTTTTAAGGATTGGGCCGTAACCTTCATCACCCAACCAATACCCAATCATATTTTCAACGCCTCGACTGGTGAGCGTTGCACCGCTCAGGCCATCGACCTGATAATCTGCTTCAGCACTGCTGGGGTCGACACTGCCCTTCATGACGCGCATCGCCACCTGACCCTGATCATCATAGATTCTCTTGCCCTGCCACTTGGCCTTCCAAGTCGGGTTATCAACTTCACCGCCCAGCCCAGCCGTTTCTGCGTGCTCGTAAAAGGTAATGCCCGACACCGTATTGCCATCGCCTTCTAGGGCAATAAACCCGTACAAGGTTGACCAAAGACCATAGCCATGGACCGGCAATATGATTCGGTCGATTCCGACCTCGGATCGCAGCAAATAAATCAGTGCGTAGTGCTCGCGGCGATTAATTGAGGCCATGTCCTGAGCATCCGTTAGGGCCATCGACAAACTCGGATCTTTCGCTGCCTTACGCTGATCATACTGGCCAAAGTTCAGCTGATTGTCTGCAGCAACAACCGCGACTTCATCGGCGGTGAGCAGTCGCTTGGTGCGCAAATCAACAACCCGCTGCTCGAACTGCTCGAACAAGGTATTGATCTCACTCATCTGAGTCACATTCTCTTGGAACAAGCCCGCTGCAATCAAAACGTTTTTGCTTTTATCGAGCGCCTTGTTTTCAACCCGGCGTTCCTTCAAGGCCACGGCCGAACCCGCAACCACCACCGCGCAAAACAAACAAACCCCAAGGGCAATGACAATCACATTTGAGATAGAGTCTTTATTGCTAGACGTATTTTCTTCAGACACGCGCAAGTCTCCTTCTGACATTAGCCCTAACGACCGACCAATCGAATAGGGGAGCAAACAAGTTGGCAAACAAGATCGCCAGCATCATGCCTTCCGGGAAAGCCGGATTCACGACGCGGATCAGGACACACATCACCCCGATCAAGGCCCCATACCACCAACGGCCCGTGTTGGTCATCGCGGCCGAGACGGGATCCGTTGCCATATAGACCATGCCAAAGGCAAAGCCGCCCAGCACCAGATGCCAGTGCCAGGGCAAGGCAAACATCGGATTCGTATCCGAGCCAATCCAGTTAAACAT
This sequence comes from Pseudomonadales bacterium, assembly GCA_017854255.1. Classification (GTDB taxonomy): domain Bacteria; phylum Pseudomonadota; class Gammaproteobacteria; order Pseudomonadales; family Azotimanducaceae; genus UBA9926. Next base: position 6,874 of record JAFMIA010000016.1, on the reverse strand, counting down.
CAAGGATGTCGCCGTCATGCCAAGGAAGACGCCGGCCATAATGCGCCAAGAAGCAACTCTTGTCGTGAGCAGAACTGCGCCACCGATAAAGATCGCAAGGGTTGAGACTTCTCCGACCGAGCCTTGGATATTGCCTAAGAAAGCATCCCACCAAGTCATGCCAGAAGCCATCACGCCTTCTAACCCTCCTGCGGCGGCCAGACTCAGCGCCGTGGCGCCGCTGTAACCATCCACAGCCGTCCAAACGGCGTCGCCAGAGATTTGAGCGGGATAAGCAAAATACAAAAAGGCGCGACCCGTGAGCGCCGGGTTCAAGAAGTTCTTACCAGTGCCGCCAAATATCTCTTTACCGACGACCACCCCAAAGGAAATGCCGATCGCAACCTGCCACAAAGGAATGGTCGCGGGCAGCGTGAGACTGAACAAGATGCTGGTGACAAAAAAGCCCTCGTTGACTTCGTGTCCCCGTTTCACGGCAAACAAGACTTCCCACAAACCACCAACAACAAACGTCACCGCGTAAATGGGCACATAAAACACTGCGCCATAGACAAAACAATCCCACAGGCTGTTCGGGTCATAGCCTGCCATCAAGGATATGATCATGCCGCGCCAACCTTCAAGGGCCGGAATACCCAATTCTTGCATAGCAGCCGTTGCGTTATGCCCAACCATATACATGCCAACGAGCATCGGGAAGAAAGCGCACCACCAAACGGTCGTCATCACGCGCTTCATATCAACCGCATCGCGAACATGGGATTGGCCAACCGTGGTTTTACCAGGCGTGTAAAAAATGGTGTCGACCATTTCATAAATCGCGTAATACTTTTCGTACTTTCCACCCTTGTGGAAGTTTGGCTCCAGGCCATCCATAAACGTTCTTAGCGACATACCAGCGTCCTATTCTTAACTGTGTCCCTCGCAAGACTTGCGAGCATTGCAATTGATTGCGTGTTTACCCGTCGGCTTCCAATTTGGTCAGCATCTGTCTCAGATATGGCCCGTATTCATACTTGCCAGGGCACGCGAAGGTGAACAAGGCCAAATCTTCCTCATCGAGCTCAAGGCATCCCAACTCGATACTGCTCTCGACATCATCGACCAACAAGGCTCTTAAGAGTTGCGTTGGCAAAATGTCGAGTGCGGCTAACCGCTCGAACGACCCCAGCGGAATCATCGAGCGTTCGCTCCCACCCGTGCTGGTGGTGAGATCGAATTCTTTCTTGCCGAGAAGCCAAGCTGTAAACAACCGCGTGATCGAAAACTTATCGCTTCCCGGGGCAACAAACCCAAGGAACTCTCGGTCAGTGCCTTCTGACAGAACCGCGACTTGCAGGTGGAATCGGCCAACAAACGCTTCTGAGCCTTCCGCCGTACGACCATCCAATACCGAGCCGCTAATCACGCGGTGGTTACCGGGTTTTAACGCGGCCTCTGTCAGCGCCTGCAATGCCGCACCGCGCACTGTTTTAACCAATTGTGGTTTAGCGACGGCTGGACCTGCCAAGGAAATCACGCGCTGGGTGTAGATTTCCCCTGTCAAGAACAGGTGCCCGATCGCGATGACGTCCTGGTAATGCAGGTGCCAAACCGTTTTTAGGGCATGAACGGGTTCTAAATAATGAATATGAGTGCCCACCAGACCGGCCGGATGAAGACCTTCAAATCGCTCAATGCGAATTCCGGTGCCCACGACGCTTGGCGCCGGCGCCTCGCCATCAAGACAAACAAAGGTGGCGCCCTCGGTGAGTCGAGCCACAACTTCAAGGCCAGCATCGAAGGCTGCTGAGTCTGCGGCAATCACCAGATTCGCATTGGGTGCATGGGGGCGACTGTCCATCGCCGTGACAAATATAGCTTGCGGGACCGTATTGGGTGCAGGCACTTTATTAAACGGCCGCGTTCGCAGTGCTGTCCACTCACCGGACGCAACCAACTGCTCAACAACAAGACTACGCGCTAAACCGGATAAATCAGCCAGTGCGTGCTGAGCAAACTGTACTGCCGGCGCATCATTTACGGCGATCACCAGCGATTCAAAAACGCGTTTCGCACCCCGATTGATGGCCACGACTTCCCCTGACGCGGGCGCGGTGTACTGAACTTGCTGGTTTTTCTTGTCGGTAAACAGCACCTGGCCTTTTTGAACCTGATCGCCTTCGGCAACCTGCAAGGTTGGCTTCAAACCGTGAAAATCCGCGCCGAGAATGGCAACCTTGCTGGGCTGATAGTCTTGCGCGATCCTCTGCTCGGGGGCACCACTGATGGGCAGGTTGAGCCCTTTTTTAATTTTGATCATGTCCTTCCTATCAGAACTGTTTCAATCAAGCTGAGACTGAGCCATTGCGCATCAGCGTCTTCTCATTGCCTAGCCTCTGCCGCGTTCTTTAACCCAGCTAATTTTCGGGTTGTGACAAGCGAAGTCGCCATTCTGGCGCCCGCAATTATAGAGACTAGGATCTGATTAATCCACCTCGGAATCAGCGCTTTAAGACCTCGTCGCATTATGACAACAAAAAGTCACCTCCGAGTGGACGCGGAACCCATTTTTCGGGGCTAAGCGCCCTCAACCGGGCATGCGATGATGCGTAGAACCTTCGACCCAAACAGGCTGGCTCCCAATTGGACGGGTGTAGGCTGCCCATCTAGATAAGGCGGATGATTTTGCGCCAATACACGTGGTTCATGATACCCGCGAGCAATCTTTTCAGCCGCCGCGACGGACTTTTCCTAGCCCTGCGCGGGTCGGATCATCGGCGTCATTATGGGTGAACGTCCCACTTGAATCTCGCCCACTCGCTCAAACCCGAAGCGCTCATACAGGCTGATATTACGGGGGTTCGAGCTTTCGAGATAACAGGGCGTGCCATCCGTGTCGCAGCGCGCCAACGCATGCTTCATCAAAGCTGCGCCGACTCCTTGGCCCTGAAAGAACGGATCGACGCCGATCTGCGCCAGATACCAATGGTCTTCCTGGGGGTGAAACTGCGCCATCTCGCCCAGCATACCGAATAGGTCTTCATGCAACGCCGCGTCAACGGTCTCCACCATCAAAGCGCCAATCGGTTCCAGATCGGGGTGAACCCCCGGCGGCACCCACAAAGCAACGCCTGAGAATCCGGGCGCCAAATAAGCACTCCCATGGTCAAAGGCCTTCCCCCCCATGGCATTCGCAACGTGCCGAATGCCTGTCAGGTATTCCTTGGCACGGGGCCAACTAAAGCGCATCACGGGGTCATTGATGAAGGCAACCTCAATGGTCGACAGCACCCAATCGCGCTCTTGCAACGTTGCCACGCGAACTTCAGGGGGCGATAGTTTGGACATACTTGTATCCTTGGCATCCGTGTTTTCGTTGAATTTTGGCAGCACCCATGCATAAGCGCCTATCCATAAGCGCCGGACCAACATAGTGGCGTGCTGAATAAACCTTTTCGTGGGTCTGGCTCAGGCCAGCCAGATTGATATGAAGACCCTCGTTACCCTAGCGGTCTATGCGCCTACCCAAGAAACGCGCTGACCTGGAAGTACCCGTTATTCTGCGCTTCCAGGTTGCGCTGGGATCAAGGGATAGCGGATACCGGCCATTTTCTGGGCACAACGCACAACCTGACAGCTATATCCAAACTCATTGTCATACCAAACGTACAGCACCATTTGGTGACCATTCACGATGGTCGCGTGGGAGTCGATGATGCCTGCATGGCGATTGCCTACAAAATCGGACGAAACCACCTCGCTCGACTCGGTATAGTCAATCTGCCGTTGCATCGATGAATTGAGGGACACATCCCGCAGATAGTCGCTAACCTCCTCACGAGTCGTTGCGGTCTCAACCGTTAAGTTAAGAATGGCCATCGAGACATTCGGCACCGGGACTCGAATAGAATTCCCCGTTAACTTACCCGCGAGTTCTGGCAGGAGTTTGCCCACCGAGCTCGTGGCATTGGATTCGGTCAACACCATATTCAGGGGCGCACTGCGACCGCGGCGTTCCTTTGAATGCGTATTGTCATGGAGGTTCTGATCATCTGTGTAGGCATGCACGGTTTCCATATGTCCATGCTCAATCGTGTAACGATCATTAATCGCCTTTAATACCGGGACAATGGCGTTGGTCGTACACGATGCGGCGCCAATGAGTGTATCGGTTGCCTCAATTAAATTTGAATTAACACCAGACACAATGTTTTTCACAGCACCCTTACCGGACGTCGTGAGTAGCACTTTCGCGGTACCCGGGCTGAGCAAATGTTGTGACAAGCCCGCCTCATCGCGCCAGACCCCGGTACTGTCAATAATCAGCGCGTCCTGGATGCCATGCGCCGGATAGTCAATATCGCTGGGATCAGAGGCATAAATAAACTTGATCGCCATACCATTGCAAATGAGCACTTGGTTGTCGGCATCAACTCGAATCGTGCCTGCAAAAGGTCCGTGAATCGAGTCGCGGCGCAGCAGACTCGCGCGCTTTCTTAAATCCTTTATCGGGTCCTTAGGGGGCCTTAAAACAACCGCTTTGGGAACCAGGTTCTGACCACCGCCGGCTTTCTCGATCAAAAGCCGTGTGACCAATCGGCCAATTCGCCCAAAGCCGTAGACCACAACATCCCTCGCAGCATGCGTCACTTGAGCTTCAACCCCGATAATCTCGGCGCAAGCTTGTTTCACATAATCCGAAACCGTCAGGCCTTGCGGGTCAGCCATATACGCCCCAGCCAACTTACCAATATCGATATGCGCAGGTGACAGGTCTAGCGTTGCCAAGACGGCAATCATGGGATGGGTTTCGAACTCAGACAGCTCGTTCTTTTCAATCTGCCTAACTCGGCGATGGGCTTTCATCATTTCGATGACGGATTGATTGAACAGGGGCACGCCGTGAATATAAATGACCACGTTGCGGCGATAGAGCTGTCCTATCAAAGGAATCATCGCTTCCGCCAACGCTTCACGCTGTTTCCAATCGGAAAATACTTCGTCGAGTCCGGGTTTGGCCACGGTCATCTCCTAAATTTATCTTTGAGTCTTATTTTGAGATCTTGTTTTGACATCTTATTTTTAGAGCACTGCCGCTCAGAAACGGTTCCGCATTTTGGGTCAACCTGCGCGCGCGCCCTAAAACGAGTCCTTACATTTGGTCTTGCGTAGGACCCCTTTCGTCGCTCAGCCGCCATTATAAGGACTCAGCGCTTCGGCGCAATCAAAGCGCACGCCGCGAATAAAATTGCTATGCGAGTAAGCGCAAGCCACCGTCTTCGCGTAAACTCCCGCTGGAATCTCAATTTTATTTGCGTCTTTTTCTTCATGATCGATCCAGCAACCCAATTCCTGATCCAAGCCGAGGACATCCCCAAGCAACCGGAGGATGTTAGGCGGTGGCATGGCCTGCAGGGCGCCGCTTTTGCGCTGGCCATTCACGAAACGGCCCTGGCTGAAAATCGATGTATCCTAATCATCGCTGAGCATTCTCAAAGTGCGCAGAGACTTCAGCAGGAACTGGCGTTTTTCTCTGGTGGCGCCTACCCGATCGATATTTTTCCGGACTATGAAACCCTTATTTATGACGGCTTCTCTCCGCATCAAGATATTTTATCGGATCGTTTGGCCTTACTCAGTCGAGCAGCGCTTGATCGCGCTGTGGTCATTGTGCCAGCCGCAACTTTACTCCTTAGATTACCCCCCAGGGCCTTCTTACTTGGCCATAATTTGCGGCTGCAAACCGGTCAACGATTAGACCTCAGTACGTTAAGACGTCAACTGCATGCTAGCGCCTATCGCGCCGTCGACACGGTGATTGAACACGGCGAGTTCACCGTACGGGGCTCGGTGCTCGATCTATTTCCAATGGGGGCTGCAAATCCGTTTCGGGTTGAACTGTTTGACGATGAGATCGAGTCCATACGAACCTTTGATCCAGAAACCCAGCTGTCGACGGGGATCACCGACGCCATTGATACCCTGCCCGCTCGCGAGTTTCCGTTATCCAAAGAGGGCATCCGGTTATTTCAAGATCAATGGCACGAGCAATTTGGCGGCAATCCCCGAGACTGTCGAATGTACCAAGACGTCGCAGAGGGCCAAGCGCCGGCGGGTATTGAGTATTATCTGCCGCTATTTTATACCGAAACCGAAACCCTCCTGAATTATCTACCGGCGGATCTATTGCTGATCACCGAAGCCATTGCCAATCCCATCCAGAGCTATTGGGAGACGGCAAAATCCCGCTATGAGAGTCTGCGTTATGACCTTGAGCGACCGATCTTACCGCCCGAGGCTTTACTCCTCGCTGAAGATGAACTCATGGGATTGTTAAAGGCCTTTCCTCGTCTTGATCGACTGGAAACCTTTCGAAAAGGTGCGCGCACCTTTGACACCCTGCCCGCGCCCGATCTTGGCATTGAAGATCGCGCGGCCGATCCGTTTCACCGGTTGCGAACGCACCTTGCAACGCAAGACGCGCGCATCCTAATCAGTGCCGAAACGCCCGGCCGACGAGAACTGATTGATCAGTTGCTGAGAACCGCGGGCCTTGCCCCAAAAATGGTGAGTTCCTGGCTGGATTTTTTAACCTCTGACGCCCCACTCTGCATTAGCCACGCACCCGTTGACCGATCCATGTACCTGCCAGAGCACCGCGTGATCCAAATCTCAGAGCCGCAGCTGTTCGGCGAGCGCGTTTTACAGGCACGGCGCCGGCAGAAAGAACGCGACCAAGCTGAAGAGCTGGTCGTTAGAAGCTTAACCGAACTATCGGAAGGCGCTCCAGTTGTGCATTTAGAGCATGGGGTTGGACGCTACCAAGGGTTGGTCACGCTAGAAATCGATGGCCAAACCAACGAATTTCTCACACTTTTATATCAGGATGAAG
>JAFMIA010000060.1 GCA_017854255.1 Pseudomonadales bacterium | reverse complement strand
GGTCTAAAGGTCGGTTTCGCGCCGCGCGCGGACAACAGTTTGAATGGTTTACCCGTGGACGCGCAGCGCATCAAATCGGCCTGACCGGCAAAGAGCCGTGATGATTACTGCGTTTTTCCGATGAGTTTCGGGATGCGGTCAGTCCGCCAGTTTTTGATTGCAGCATCCAAAATTGTCTTTGGATTTTCCGAGGCGATGATCGGTTGGTTAAGAAAGGCCAAGGCCTGATTAAGGTTGCCGGCTGGGGTTTCGGCATTGATCCTAGGCGCATGAGCCTGTTTACTGAGCTTTTGGCCATCTCTGCCGAGGACCATCGGTAAGTGCAGGGTCTCTGGCGGTTGTGCCCCGAAGGCGCGGAATAAGCAATTTTGCATTGGGGTGGCGTTCAAGAGGTCAGCGCCTCTAACGATTCGAGTGACCTTTTGAGCAATATCATCGACGACAACAGCGAGTTGGTAAGCATGTAGGCCATCTTTTCTGTGGACAATAAAATCACCAAAGTCTTGACCATAGGTCCAGGTAACAGCGCCTTGGGCAATATCTGTTTGCTGGATTGTTGTCTCGCGGACACGAAACCGTAAAGCAGCGGGTTGCCTGAAAGGCGGTCTTCGCGTCCGACAGGTTCCTGGGTAGAGTCCAAGATAAGCGCGCCTTGGACAGGTACAAGAATACAAGTGTCCTTTGGTCTGTAGCATCGACAAGGCTTCATCAAAGCGGTGTAGTCTTTGGCTCTGATAGGACACTGGCTGATCTGAGACCAAGCTGTGATCGGCTAATTGTTTCAAAATATGACGGTCTGCGCCGGGTAAGGATCTTGGCGGGTCTAGGTCTTCGACCCGGATAAGCCATTGGCCGTCAGCTGATTTTGCATCAAGGTAACTGCCTAGCGCCGCAACTAAGGAGCCGAAGTGTAATGGGCCGGTGGGCGAGGGTGCGAACCGGCCAACATAGTGTGGGTGGTTAGCCACCGCGCCAGGTCATCCTAGAACTTGATGACTAGCCGTGAAGCTGTCGTTCTTTAAGTTCATCGAGTGTCTTGCAGTCAATACACTGGTTAGCGGTTGGGCGCGCTTCGAGACGTCGGATACCGATTTCGACGCCGCACGTATCGCAGTACCCATAATCATCTTGATCGATCAGATCAATAGTCTTTTCGATTTTCCGAATGAGCTTTCGCTCACGATCACGTGTTCTCAGCTCCAAACTAAATTCTTCTTCTTGACTGGCGCGATCGGATGGGTCTGGATAATTCGCCGCTTCATCTTTCATATGACTCACAGTCCGATCCACTTCTTCCATCAACTGGTTCCGCCAGTTGAGCAGGATGCTCTTGAAATGCGACCGTTGCGGTTCATTCATGTACGCTTCGTTGCGCTTCACCACATAAGGTGTGAACGACGCAGTACTATCGGAGCCGACATTGCCGGTCGTTCTTTTTGCAGATTGTGGTTTGGCCTTTGCACTCGTCGAAGCCTTGGGCGTCGCGGTTTTCTTTGCTTTGACGGCGGAGGCCGATTTGCTCACTTTAGCCTTAGCGGCGGGTTGTTTCTGAGCGCTGGCTTTCTTTGCAGGCTGCTTCGTTACGGGTGGCTTTGTGGCTGCAGCTTTTGAAGCAGGCTTTTTAGGCGTTATCTTTTTAGCCACGGCTTTTGCTTGAACCGCTTTTTTAGGCGTCGCTTTCTTCGAAGCGGCCTTCTTCGGAGCAGCCTTCTTCGCAGCGGCTTTACTCGGCACAGGTTTTTTTGTTTCCGGTGCTTTCACGCTGGCGGCCTTTTTTGGAGCTGATTTTGATTTTGCGGTAATCTTTGCCGCAGCGGTTTTTTTAGGTACAGGTTTCTTCGACGCAACCTTCGACTTTTGAACGGTTAGATTTGCTTTCTCTTTGACCAACTTTTTACGCTCTTTAGGGCTTGGCTTTGCCGCTTTCTTGGCTGTCGCGCGCTCAGCCGGCACGGGCTTTTTCGCCGTTTTACTGGCGACCACAACGCTTTTCTTCGCCGTTTTACTGGCGACCACAACGCTTTTCTTCGCCGCTTTCTTCTTGGCAGGCGCTGTGTTCTTACTTGTTAACTTCTTAACCGCTGGAGAAGGTTTGCGCTTGGCAACCATTTTGGCTCCTCGTGTTTTAAAAGATCAACCACCGAAAATTAGCGCCGAACATTAACAGAATGCCTGGCGATCGCCAAGACTAAATTTCACTCTGAAGCCTGATTTTGAGAAAGCGCAGGATGTTAAGATGTCTCGTCTTGTAATTCACTGCGATAAACGATGATTCGGCGACCATTTTCTAAAAGAAGTCAGGCAATACCAGCATTTAAAGCGATGGCTATTTTGGCGAAAGCCAATCAAATGGCACTGGGCGGGCGAGATATTATTCATCTTGAGGTTGGACAACCGGATTTTCCGGTTGCCGAGGCGATTCGCGCGGCCGGTATTGAGGCGATTCGCGCGGGTCAAACCGGGTATTCTGATGCCAATGGATTGCCGGCGCTGCGGGCTCAAATTAGCGAACATTATCGATGTGTTTATGGTCTTGATATACAAGAGCGCCGCATAATTTTGACGGCAGGCGCTTCAGGCGCCTTAGCCTTGGTCGTTGCTTTACTCACAGACCCGGGCGATGGCTGGTTGCTGACGGACCCAGGTTATCCCTCGAATAGACGATTTGTAGAAGCCTTTTCGGGGATCGCACAACCTTGTGCAGTAGGCCCTAAGGAACGGTTTCAGTTCAGTGCCAAAACGGTTGCCAATGCTTGGCAGACCAACACAGTTAGCCTTCTGCTCGCGTCACCGGGTAATCCAACGGGCACAAGTCTTTCGAGCTCAGCGCTCAAAGCTGTGGCAAAAGTCGTTGAAGAAAAAAATGGATTTTTGGTCTCAGATGAAATTTATCAAGGGTTAGAATATGGTCCGACAAAGCGCATTTCCGCATTGTCGGTTACAAATGACGCTTTTGTGGTGAATAGTTTCTCGAAATATTTCGGGATGACAGGTTGGCGGTTAGGTTGGGTGGTTGCACCGGACGGCGCGGAAGCACCGTTGATTAGGCTTGCTCAGAACTTGACCATTTGTCCGTCGGTGCCAGCGCAATACGCCGCACTTTCGGCCTTCGACCCGTCAGTCCTCGAGCAGTTAGACGCGCAGCGCGACATTTTAGCAGAGCGTCGTAAGTTGATGCTGTCGAGTATTACAGAAACGGGCTTGCAGGTGCCGGTGTCGCCCGATGGCGCTTTTTACCTCTATGCAAAGCTGCCTGAGCACTTCGGTTCTGCCGATGATTATTGTCGGGACTTGCTTGAACAAGAGGGCGTGGCGATCACGCCAGGTACTGATTTTGGCGATCATGATGCGCAGCATTACGTGCGAATAAGTTATGCGCAACCCCGGGCGGTATTGCAACAGGCACTTGAACGGATGGTGAGGTTTAGACCTTGAAATTATTGGCAGGGCGCTGGCAAGTTGGAACCTTGCTAAGACGTTATCAGCGGTTTTTGGCCGATGTTCGGTTGCAAGGGGGTGAGATTATCACCGCACACTGCCCGAACACCGGGGCCATGACGAATTGCTGGGCGCCAGGAGATCAGGTCTATTTATCGGAATCTAATGATCCCAAGCGGCGAACGCGTTTTACGCTGGAAATCGTGTGCCACCAGGGTCACCGAATCGGTATTCATTCTAGGCGTGCTAATGATTTGGTCGCTGATGCGCTCAATCAGGGTCGACTGGAAGGTTTTGAAGGCCATAGTGACGTTGTGCGAGAGCATCGATTTCTAGACAGCCGCGTCGATTTTAAGTTGATGTATCCGCAAGGCAACGCGATGCTGATTGAGGTAAAAAGCGTAACCTATCTCAAATCGAAGGGCTTGGGTCTGTTTCCGGACGCGCCCTCTGCACGAGGGCTCAAACATCTTTCCGCGCTAATTTCAGCAAAAGCGCAAGGGTTGCAAGCGGCATTAGTCTTTTGTGTCCAACACTCGGGCATTCATCGGGTTGCGCCTGCGTTGGACATTGATCCGGCCTATGGTGCACGACTTGCCGAGGCGCAAGCGCAGGGCGTTTTGATTAAAGCCTTTAAAGTGGGTTTTCGATTGCCCTACGCTGCAATTAGTAAGCCATTGCCGGTCTGCCTCGATCAAGGTGGGCTTTTGTGAAGCTTTGGCTTTGGTTCGGGTTTTTGGTATTCGTCTGGGCGCTCGTCTTCGTTTTAAGTCTTGGATCGGGCTATACCGAGCTGAATTTCGCGGATATTTGGCGACAGGACTCGCTAACGCAAACTGTGGTCGGCGAAGTCCGCTTGCCAAGAGCGCTTTTGGCAACGCTGCTCGGCGCCGGACTAGCGCTTGCAGGCGGTGGGATTCAGGGTGTGTTTCGAAACCCCTTGGCCGATCCAGCTTTGATTGGTATTTCTGGCGGCGCAGCACTCTTTGCCGCGATTTATATTGTTTTCGTCTCGCAAATCGATTTCAGCCTGCTTGGTTTGTCTGGTAGCGCCTTTTTGGGTGGGTTGATCGCAACGTTACTCGTATTGGTGATCGGCGGCCGGCAACCTGATTTGTCCACTATTTTATTGGCCGGGATTGCGATCAATGCCATTTGTCTCGCGGGGGTTGGGTTAATGTCGTATCTGGCCCCAGATCAAACGCTCCGATCGGTGTCTTTCTGGGCACTTGGCAGCTTTAATCATGTTGGCTGGGCAGAGGTGACTGTTGGACTGTTGGTTATCCCGGCAATGATCCGGCTGATTAGCTTATCCTTAGTACTAGATGTGTTGATTCTAGGAGATCAAGAGGCGGCGCATTTGGGCGTCTCGGTGATTCCGCGGCGAATCGAAGTGATTTTGTGGTCGGCGCTCATCACTGGGATTTCGGTCAGCCTAGTCGGGATCATTGCCTTTGTTGGGCTGATTGTGCCGCATTTGGTTCGGATGACCTTCAGCGCAAAGCATGTGGTCGTGCTGCCTTTTTCTGCGATCATTGGCGGCGGTTTGTTGGTCGCTGCTGATTTGTTGAGTCGATCTTTGTTGGCGCCGGTTGAGTTGCCGGTTGGGATTGTAACCACGCTGTTGGGCGCACCCGTATTTGTCATTTTAGTCGCTCGTTGGTCTAAGGGGCTCTGGTTGTGATCTTGGTACTGGATCAAGTTGGATTGGAACTTAATGGCCGCAGTATTTTAAAGGGCGTCACTTTAGAGCTCGCTTTAGGGCAGCATTTGGCCATCATGGGACCCAATGGCGCCGGCAAAAGTAGCTTGCTGGGTCTGATTACGGGAGATCTAGAGGTCACCTCGGGGTGTTTAACCGTTTTTGGAAAGTCGCCTTCTGCTTTCCAGCCGCTTGAGCGTGCACAGAGAATCTCGGCTTTAAGTCAAAGCTCGGAGCTACGATTCCCGTTCACCGTTGAAGAAGTCATTGGCCTCGGACGCTATCCTTTTCGGGCTAAAGCAGCAAGCACTGCACGGATTGTACGCGAGGTGATGGACGCCTTACAGTTGAATGGGTTCGCTCAGCGGTCAATGCTAAGCCTATCCGGTGGCGAGCGGCAGCGGGTCCATTTAGCGCGTGCGGTAGCCCAAATCTGGTCAAGTCCGGTCCCGGCACTGTTGCTCTTAGACGAACCGTTTGCAGCGCTCGATATTGCGCATCAAGTTGGGGTGCGTCGATTGTTAGCGCAGGTTTTAGCCGCCCACCCGGTGTCAATTGTCTCAGTGGTTCACGATTTAGGTCAGGCAACACAGGGTTATGATCAGATTTGCTTGTTAACAGAGCAAGGTGATCAACTGGCTTTTGGCGCCCCAAGCGCGGTGCTTACGCCCAATCATTTGTCAGAACTCTACGGCATTACGATCAGCGAAATGCATTATGCGGATGGGACGCCCGCAGGATTCGGGGCGGCTCCCGCCGCACCCTGAGGGAATCTGTTTAATTAGCCCCGGTGATCTCGAGAACTTCCTGCTGATCCAGTCTTGCTCCGAACCGGCTGACAACATGCTTTGCTAACAGGTGCGCGTGCGCGGTTGCGTCTTCTAAGGTTTCGCCGCGCGCGAGGCCAAACAGCACGCCGCCCGCGAAGGTGTCTCCGGCGCCAGTTGTATCGAGGGCTTGGACCTTCTCCGCTGGAACGAAAACGGCCTCGCCAGAGCTGCCAGAAACGATCGCCCCATCACCGCTGAGCGTCATGGCAAAACTTGTGGCGTAATCACCGAGGGCTTGCGCAGCTTGATTGCGATCGCTGTAACCCGTCCAGAGTTTGGCTTCGTCTTCGTTGCAAAATACTAGATCGACCCCGTTTTGAAATAGGGTATTAAATTCAGTCTTAAAGTTCTCGACCATGCCAACATCTGAAAGGGTCAAGGCGACTTTGACGCCATGCTGCTTGGCAATGGCTTGGGTTTTAAGAACGGCCTCGAGTGCGGTCGGTGAGGTGACCAAATAGCCTTCGATATAAAGGTACTGGGCGCTTGCCAGCACTGTTTCATCAACCTCATCGGTGGACAGAGTTTGGGTAATACCCAGATGGGTCACAAGGGTTCGTTCGCCATCGGGTGTGATCATCGAAATACACTCCCCAGTGACGCCTGCCGGTCGGGCTTCAGCGAGATTGGTTGCAACGCTGAGATCGGTTAAGTCCTGCGCAAAGAAATCGCCGGTTTCATCATTGGATACCTTACAACTATAAAAGGTGCTGCCCCCCAAAAGCGCGGTGGTCACAATTGTATTGGCAGCGGAGCCGCCACCTGCACGTTTTGATAATGTAATGTTTGAGGTATCTTCTAAGAGCGTAATCAGATTCTGGCGCTCCTCGGCATCAACCAGTGTCATGGTGCCTTTCGCAAATCCGGTCTGCGAAAGGATTGCTTCGGAGACTTTGTACTCTGAGTCAACCAGAGCGTTACCAATGCCATACAGATCAATGCTCATAAAATGTCCTTATTATTCAAATTGAGGTTAAAGTGATTGCAAGGCGCGCTCGGCTTTTTCAAGAGTTCGGTCAATATCCTCGCTCGTGTGGCTTGCTGAAACAAAACCGCTTTCAAAAGGCGATGGCGCGAGATAAACGCCTTGGTCGAGCATGCTATGAAAAAAACGATTAAATTGATCAGCGTCGCCGGCCATGACCGCCTCAAAGTTTGAGACCGGTCCTTGACCTGAAAAAAAGAAACCGAACATGCCGCCCTGACCAACCGTGCTCAAGCCAATGCCTGCGGACTCGGCCAGGCTTGATAACCCCTCGGTGAGCCGGTGGGTCATCGCGTGTAGATTCTGAAAAAAATCAGGTGCCTCGAGCGCGGTCAGAGTCGCAAGCCCAGACGCCATGGCGATGGGGTTGCCTGAGAGGGTCCCAGCCTGGTAGACCGGGCCAAGGGGGGCAATACACTGCATGATGTCAGTACGGCCACCAAACGCGCCAACGGGGAGACCGCCGCCGATGACCTTGCCGAGGGTGGTGAGATCTGGGCGAACCTTGTACAGTCCTTGCGCGCCACCAATATGCACTCGAAACCCGGTCATGACCTCGTCAAAAATTAGGACCGCGCCATGCTGGTCACAAATGACTCGTAGGCCTTCAAGAAAACCGGGCACTGGGCAGATCATGCCCATATTGCCCGCGATGGGCTCCACGATGATCGCCGCAATATTGCTGCCGTCCACGGCAAAGAGTTGCTCGACAGCCTCGAGATTGTTGTAAGGGAGCGTCAAAGTAAGCTTGGCAAGATCAGTAGGCACGCCAGCAGAGTCTGGCTCGCCCATCGTCAGCGCGCCGCTGCCAGCTTTGACTAAGAGGCTATCACTGTGCCCGTGATAGCAGCCTTCAAACTTGAGGATTTTATCGCGTCCAGTAAAGCCGCGCGCCAAACGAATCGCACTCATCGTCGCCTCGGTACCGGAACTCACCATGCGCATCATTTGCATGCTGGGTAAATGCTGTTGGATTTTCAATGCCAGTTCGGTTTCAACAGCGGTGGGTGCGCCAAAGCTGAGGCTATCTGAAGCCGCATCTTGAACCGCCTTAATAACCCCAGGATGGGCATGACCCAGAACCATTGGTCCCCAGGAGCCAATGTAGTCAATGTATTGTTTATCATCCTCGTCGAAGAGGTAGGGACCACTACCCCGTTTGAAATAGGGCGGTGTGCCACCGACTCGGCCAAAAGCTCTGACCGGCGAGTTCACGCCGCCGGGAAACAATTTTTGGGCCTGTTGGAAAAGCTGCTCGGATCGCTGCATGTTAGAACTCGTTTTTATCGTCTGACTAAAATGAGTGACCGGCGACTAGCTGTGATAGTAGTTCTCGATATCTTCCGGGAGGAGGATGCCAACGGGCCGGTCAAGCTGGGTTGCTGAAACTCTTACAACGTACAAAGCTTGTACGCCGCCTCGAGAGATTATATCAAATGCTTCGTCCAAAGTGGCCTGCCAAGTGATTCTCGCAATATCCTTACGGTCAGCTGGGATATTCTGAAGATCGAAAGTGTCCTGTCGCAGGTCCGCTAGTGCACGCTGCAGGTCGGCCGCCTTGAGCAAGCAGTCGTAGCCAGCACCTGATTTAACCAATATCCAGGTGGGCTGGCTTTGAAGGACTTGTTCCGCCGATGCTCGATCAAGACGTGCGTTGGCAACGATAAATTTGCGCGACATCTTACTCTCAACTGAGGCGCGACTGAGGGCAAGGCTGCGGGAGTTCCGCCCGGTTAAATCGATTCCCAGCATTAAAGCTTGGGTCTGAAAAATAGACTTCGCGCCAAAACCATGGGCCGCTGTGATATTCGCAATCACAATACACAGCATTGCGGGCAGAACGATTTCAGGATTGCGAGTCAGTTCCATTAAGGCCATGAGGGCCGCCAGAGGTGCTTGCAGCGCAGCGCCCATCATGGCGCCCATGCCAAGAATAACGTAGAAACCGGGCGCGGAAACTTGGTCGCTCACCGTCGACGCCAGCTGCCAGAAGCCGCCACCTGCCATAGCGCCGATGACCAGCGTTGGGCCAATGAGGCCAATTGGCATTCCGAGTCCAAGATTAATCGCAGTGGCGACGAGCTTCGTACAGCAGATCAGCAGTAAGATCATCAAAGGGATTGAGCCCTGTAATGCTTGATTGACAGTGTCGTACCCGACGCCCAAAATTTCTGGGACAACAAAGCCCAATGACGCGGTGACCAGGCCTGCCAGGATTATTTTAACGGCAATGGGCTTGGGCGCTCGATCGTGACAGATCACCATGAGGCGTATGAGTCCGGCGGCGAGCACGGCAATGACAATGCCCTCTAGGAAAATCCAGGGCAGATCCCAATAAGAGTCCATGGCAATACCCGGTATGAAAAACACGGGTTCATCCCCAAAAACTTGTTGAACGACTAAGGTGCCTGTCACGGCGGCAAGGATAACGGGCATGAAGCCGGCGATGGTGTATTCCAGAACAATGACTTCCATTGAAAAAATCACGCCGGCAATGGGTGTGTTGAACGAGGAACCGATTGCGGCGGCGGCGCCGCAGCCGATCAGGACTCGAATTGAGTTATTAGGAAGCTTTAGCGTCTGGCCCAATAGACTGCTCACGGATGCACCGAGATGGATGGCGGGGCCTTCGCGGCCGCCAGTCTGGCCGCTGATCAGCGCAATCGCCCCCGTGACAAACTGCACGAGTAAATTTTTTACAGAAAGATAACCTTGGTGGCGATGCAGGCGTTCCAAAACATGGGAGACGCCAACGCCTCGATTTTCCTGTTTAAGTAAGGCGAAAATCAGTGCTAGAACCATGGCGCCTGCCGTGGGTAACAAGAACCGTTCCAGTGCTGCGAGTTGCTCAAAGCGGTCAGGGCCGCTGGGTAAGATCCACGTTAGGACCTGCTCAACGAGCACCCTAAATAGTAGAATCACAAGACCGGTGAAAAGGCCCGAAAGAATGCCGAGTATCGCGAATTGCGGGGCAGCATCGAGGGACGACAGGGCTGATCGAAAAGCGCGTATCTGGAAGCTTGCGCGCAGATGACTCAGTCGTTTGATCAGCGTATTCAGCATTGGCTTGCGTTCCAAAAATAGGGGGTGCCGAGAAGAGTTTAACGGATCTACCCGGTCACGACGAACCGCGCGCGTAAGAGCGCGGTTGGTGGATACGGGGAGATTTGCTAAGATCCCGTCCCCTTACGCGTTCTGTGGCCCAGAGGGCCTTGAATATGTCCACAAACATCGTGGTTAAAACTTTTCGGTCAGATCGATTGAAGACCCTGCTCATTGGGCTGGGCATATTGGCGTCTGTTGCGCTCCTGAGCGCGTATTATTTGGGTCGCCATGGTTTACAGGGCCAGATTGAGCAGCTTGAGTCGAGTTTGTTCGAGCAAGATGCACACAATCGATTACAGCAAGCTCGAATTGACACGCTTGAGTTTCGGCTTGCTGAATTGACGCTCGGTGAGAGCGTTTCTGAGCTGGCAGCCACGGATTTGCAAGCGGTGGTGGTTCAGCAACAGGATAAAATTGCAAGGCTTGAAAGCGAGGCGGTTTATTATCGAAATTTAATGTCACCGGGGGCTGGTGATCGAGAGGTTTTTATCCATCGGGTTGATTTGTTACCGAGCGTTGATAACCGGTTTTTAAACTATGAGATTTTGCTGACCCACGCCGATCCAGATGGCGCTCACACGGTAGGTCGGATTGGGTTGACTCTGGCGGGTATCGTCGAAAATCGCCAGACGTTAATTGACGCGGGGGCGTCGGGTTTAATTGAACCCGAGGCGCTTGAATATGACTTTCGATATTTTCAGAATTTCGCGGGTCAGTTAAGATTGCCAGAAGGCTTTCAACCCGCGACCCTGCTCCTTGAGGTGACTTCTGAGGCAGGAAAAGTGTTAGAACAACAGCGGTTTGATGTGCCGATTAGGGAGGCCTAAATGGATTTGATGAAGCGGGTGGGTTTGGATCGAGAAGAATCGGTTTCTTTGATCGCGGAAAATTGCCATGTGCAAGGTGAGCTGAGATTTAGCGCAGAGCTCATTATTAACGGTCGGGTATCCGGTGTTGTCACAGCCGATACCTCGGGCAGCGGACTTAACGTCGGCACGAAAGGGGAGGTGGTTGGAAATTTGTACGCGCCATCAATCATTATCAGCGGACAGGTTAAGGGCGACATATATGCGTTTGGTCACATTGAGTTGACCAACACAGCACGGGTTTCGGGTAATCTATTTTACCAATCGTTGCAAATGGCCGCTGGTAGTAGCCTGTCGGGAAGCTTGCGTCAAATGGAAGCTTCTGAAATAAAGGCGTTGATGGTTTCAGAAGAGAATGTCAGCCGGCGAACTGCGAATGGTCGTTTGGAGGCTGTCTCGGGGCTTACGTCAAAGGGACTCGATGACAGCAATGCGATCTCATTAACTTAAAACGGATTAGAGCAATATGACAGTTCAAAGCGAATTATCGATTGGGTTTAGTGAGGCAGCGGCTAAAAAAGCAAAAGTATTAATCGATGAAGAAGCGAATGAGGCCTTAAACCTGAGGGTCTTTGTCACAGGCGGCGGCTGCAGCGGCTTTGAGTATGGATTCACTTTCGATGAAGATCTCGAAGACGATGATACTGCGATCGTCCAGCAAGGGGTTCGGCTCGTGATCGATCCACTGAGCTTTCAATATCTTGCGGGTGCAGAGGTGGACTTTAAAGAAGACCTGCAAGGCTCGCGATTTGTTGTCACCAATCCCAACGCCAACTCGACGTGTGGCTGTGGTAACTCATTCTCAATAGCCTGAATGCGCGAGCATTAAAGAACGGGCTCGGTCGCACTTTGATGGTGTGGTGTTTGCTCAAGGGCTAGATCCGATGCCTTGGTTGATCCTTCAATCTTGATTAAGTTTTCGTTTAATAAGCTGAACCAAGGACTCACCTGAGCCCTAAACGCCTGCATCTCTGATTTTGGAACGGCTGCGGCATTGGGCAGACTAACCGTTCTTGGGTTGCGATGAACCCCGCCAACTAGAAACTCATAATGCAGGTGCGGGCCGGTTGCCAAGCCGGTTGCGCCGACATAGCCAATGGTCTGGCCTTGCTTGATCTTCTTCGAGGCTCTGATGCCTTTGGCAAATTTTGATAGATGTAGATATTTCGTGGTGTATTGTTCGCCATGTTGAATGACCACAAAATTACCGGAAGCTTGATTGCGTTCTGCTTTTATGACCTTGCCATCGCCCGCTGCCCGAACTGGCGTGCCTTGATTGGCGGCATAATCAATGCCGCGATGGGGCATGGTCCGCTTAAGAATCGGATGTTTGCGCTTTAAGTTGAAAGATGAGCTTACATGGGAAAAATGAACGGGGTCTCGCAGGAAGGCTTTATGCAAACTTTCTCCATTGCGATCGAAGTAGCCGGTCTCGCCTTCTGAGTTGGTGTAGCGCAGCGCCTCATGGGTTTCCCCTAGATTCACAAAGGAGGCCGCAAGGATATTGCCGTCATCGATCAACTCACCATTGAGTTGCAATGCCTCGAAAACAATTGTGAACTCATCGCCCTCTCTCAAGTCGAGTGCAAAGCTGATATCCCACTGGAAGAGATTGGCCATTGCCATGATGAGGTTGTCTGATAGGCCTGCTTGTTTCCCCGCATGATAGAGTGACGGATGGGTTTTACTGATCCGGCCATGCAGTGTGTTTAACAGGATGTCGGGCCGCACAGTTTCAATCGTTGTCTGATATTCACTGTCCGTAAGCGTTGTTATGAGTGTTGTGGTTGGGCTGATGGCATAGCGCAGTTGTTGGATGCGACCGGTTGTTGTTTTTTGGATGTCGATATTTTGGCCTGGCCGCAAGTCGGCGAGCGCATCGGCATTGTCCGTGTTTAGAATCCTTTGCAAATCGCCTGCGGAGAGTCTCGCTTTGGCAAATAAGCTGGACAGGTTGTCGCCGTTTTTAACGGTCAAGCGGATTAATGGCGGTAAGTCGGGCTTGGGTTCAATCTGATCTGCTGGGATGGTGACGGGTTGAGGCATCTCTTCCGCAGGTATGGGGATGGTTACCTGGACAGAAGGCGTGGGCGCAATTGTCGGATTGAGCAAGGCGAGCGCCGCGCAGATCGCGACCAAGAGGCAGACAAGCTTTAGATGATTGCTTGGGTATTTGCGCATGATGAAAAAACGGCTGATTGAGACTCGCGCTGGGATGTTAGGAATGCTGGCGCTTAAAATCAATGCTTGTTCTGTAATTCAGGTCAGGTCCATGGGCTAAAATCCAAGGTGCGCAGGCAGGCCGACGCGCAATTATCGTGCGATAATAAAGGTAAGGATGCGTGATGGTGCTTAAGGAGAATGGTTTGAAAGGTTCGGGTGACCAAATTGTCAGTGACTTGCAGCAACTTGACCTGATTGCCCAGGTGAGTAACGAAGCGGCTTTGCGCGCCCATCTTGCTGAACAATCTCGAACGGTTTATTGCGGCTTTGACCCGACCGCTGACAGTCTTCATATTGGCAACCTGGTACCGCTCCTCGCGCTGCGACGATTTCAGGACTACGGGCACCAACCCATTTTGCTGGTTGGTGGTGCAACCGGCCTCATTGGTGATCCAGGGGGGCGCGCCTCGGAGCGAACGCTTAAGCCGAGAGAAGAAGTAGCGGCTTTTGTTGAAAAAATAAGAGAGCAGGCTTGCCGGTTTTTGGATTTTGAACGCGAAGGTAATCCTGCTTTGGTGGTTGATAATGCAGATTGGGTGAATGGTCTTGATGTCATCAGTTATCTTCGGGACATCGGCAAACATTTTAGCGTGAATGCGATGGTTCAAAAGGAAACGGTGAAGCGTCGATTGGAAGACGATAGCGCAGGCATAAGCTACACTGAATTTAGCTATATGATCTTGCAGTCTTACGATTTTGCTGTGCTCTATCGAGACCACGATTGCACGATTCAAATGGGCGGTAGCGATCAGTGGGGCAATATTACCAGTGGAATCGATCTGATCCGCAGAATGCAAGGCGGCCAGGCGCACGCTGTGACCTATCCCTTGATCACGAAATCCGATGGCACGAAGTTCGGTAAAAGCGCTGAGGGTGCGGTTTGGCTCGATCCAACGAAGACGTCACCTTACAAATTTTATCAATTTTGGATTAATTGTGCGGATGATGATGTCCTTCGATTTCTTAAAATATTCACCTTCTTGTCGTCTGCTGACATCAATGAGCTAGCCGGTGCGCAACAGCGCCAACCCGAGGCCCGGTTGGCGCATCGGCGACTCGCACAAGAGGTGACGCGATTGGTGCACGGAGACTCGGCGCTGACGGCCGTTGAGCGGATCACGGCGGCGATTTTCTCGAATCAAATCGAGGCGCTGACGGAGCAGGACTTTGCACAACTGGCTCAGGATGGACTACCGTCATCCCACTTTGATCTCTCCGAGGTTGGATTGCTTACGCTTCTGGTTGAAAGTGGTTTGGCAACAACGCCGAAAGGCGAAGTCACTCAGGGTCAGGCTAGAAAACTGATCATGGGTAACTCGGTTGCTGTAAATGGTGTGAAACAGATTGATCCAGAATTTAAGTTGCAAGCCAACACGGCGCGCTATGGTCGGTACCATTTGGTTCAAAAGGGCAAAAAGCAGCACCATTTGGTGGTGCTCAAGGGTTGAGGGGCTGCGTTAAAGCTGTCCGAGCGGCCATTGACGTCATTCAGCAATTTGGGTTTTAAGTTTGGGTGTGCTTAGAAGGCGTCGTGTGTGGGCGCAAACAAGTTTAGACGCCGCTTGAGATGGCGCAAAATCATTGGTTCATGGTTGCCGAAATGACGTAAAAATTTTTCAGGGGTTCTGCTGGTATTGTAGCCGACCGCTTGGTGTGAGTGTTTGCGGGTTGTTTTTGGAAGCAAGCATAGGGCGTTTGGAGCCAAGGGAGGCGAAGAAATTGGTGGAGCCAGGCGGGATCGAACCGCCGACCTCCTGCGTGCAAGGCAGGCGCTCTCCCAGCTGAGCTATGGCCCCAATTTCTCAGGTCGCGAGCGTATCATACGGATGTGCTCGGTAATTGTCAGTGTTTTTAGGCAGTGCAATGAAGCGGCTGCCCAGCCATCTGTAATCTGGTGGGTCTGGGTGGATTTGAACCACCGACCTCACCCTTATCAGGGGTGCGCTCTAACCAACTGAGCTACAGACCCGATTATCAGAAGTGTGACGCTGAGGCGGCGTATTATACGCAGGTCCGGTTTTTTTACAATCGTGTTTCGCGGAGATCAGAAGATGTTTTTAGCGTTATCTGTGAATCAAAATAAACTGATCACAAAGCTTTGTAACGGGGAGGTGGTGCCAGACTCAAAAGACGCACAACAAGCGCTGAGCTTATTGGGGTTGGATGATCAGGTCGTGAGGTCGAAGGACGGACTGCATCTTGCTAAAACAATTAGGTTAATCGACGCAGCAAGGGTTCAAGGCGCTGTAAATGCAGGGGTAACCTTTGAGCATCATTTGCTGATCGATTCAACGAACAATGCTTTGATGGCGAAGCCGCCATCGAAAAACCGGCTGGCTTGTGTAGCGGAAATGCAGGGCGCTGGCCGAGGTCGGCGGGGCAGGGCTTGGGTGAGTCCGTTTGGTCAAAACTTGGCGCTATCTTTTATCGGCGACATTGATTTGGCCATGAACCAGTTAGGGGGACTGAGTGTCGCGATCGGTATTGAATTGGCTCAAGTTCTTCGAGATCTGGGTTTTGAAGAGGTTGGGCTGAAATGGCCCAACGACTTGGTAACCCAGGCTGGCAAGCTCGGTGGCGTACTGATCGAATTAGACCAGCTTCCGGGACGTTCGAGTCGGGTTTGTGTTGGGGTCGGCTTGAATGTGACGGTAGCCCCAAGTTTTCAGGAGATTGATCAAATGGCTGTGGCCTTAGGGCGCGAACTGGTCAGCCGAACGGAGCTTGCTATTCGGTTCATTGACGCAATTGATACCGTGCTGTCACAGTTTTCGCCGGTTATGATGTCGCAGTATCAAGCGCGATGGGCCTCGCTAGACCTTTTCTATGGTAAAAGCGTTAGGGTGTTGCAAGGGGATGAGGTGGTGACGGGTCGAGATGATGGGATCGATATGACTGGGCGTTTAGTGCTCGATGTTGAAGGCGATCTGCGGGCCTTTAACGCCGGTGAAGTCAGTTTAAGAGGTTCGGAGTTGTAAATGATAAAGCGTCCGATTCAAAGGTCAGTCTGGGTTCTGCTGATATTAAATGTCTTGGTCCTTGGCGTGGTCACGCTAGATTGGCGGGCGGATCAGGTTCGACAGATGAATGGATCCGGTAAGGGGCTAGCCATTGATCCCGCGCGCGAGATTATGGTTGAGCGTCCAAATCAAACTTCAGATTTGGTCGTTAAAGCGGCTTTGGCTGAGTCTGAGCCAGCAGGCAGCGCGTCCTTTGGCGCCGCGTCGTCACTGGAGGCGGTGGTCGATCTGCAGTCGGCGATAAAAACGTGCGTCCTACTTGGGCCCTTCTCAGAGGATGAGCGTGCAAAAATTGACGCGCTCAAGCCTGGTATCCCCGCCGATAATTGGGTGACCGAGGAGTTTACTGAGTCAAAGCTGGCACTAGACGGTCCCCCGGAGTTTCGGGTTTACGCGGGGCCTTTTGAGTCTCTGAATGCGGCATACCAATTACTCAAAGAATTCCGCGATCAGGGAGTGGATAGTTTTGTTATGACCGATGGACCTTTGGCAAAGAGTGTATCCCTTGGCGTTTTTTCGTCTTATGGCGCCGCTGAGCGGTTTGTTAAGGTCATACCAGTTGCTGATCAGGCAAGTCTTGCGATCCACTCGGCAAGTCTATCGGATGTTATAAGTTATCTTCAGCTGGCGGATGCGGAGATCGATTGGATCAAGGCCTTGCAGGAGGCGGGTCTCATGGCGCCAACGGTTTCTCGAAAATCCTGCCCAGAGCCCTAAGCAAAATTCTAATTGAGGGGCAATTCGCATTCTTTTCATAATTATCGATACTGCGTCTCGACGAAGGACTTCGATTGGCTTACAATCTGCCGCCTGTGCCGCTATAGCTCAGTTGGTAGAGCAACTGATTTGTAATCAGTAGGTCCCGAGTTCGACTCTTGGTGGCGGCACCAAACTGCTCTGCTGTCGATGGTCCTCATGATGGCATGTCCCGACGACCTGACGTTTATGGTGGGTCGCGCAGCGTGAATATCGCGGATAAAAGGAAGAACAGGTTCTAAAGAGAAGGCTGACGAGGCTCTGAAGACTCGGCTCAGGAGATCTGTAAAGTCAGCGATAGGCTCACCACTGACCTAACTCGGATGTCTATAATACAAGGTGTGAAGATAACAATAAGGGTGCGGATGGATTTATTGCCAGGCCGCGCCTGTTTTTAGCGTTGACAATGACAGTTTCGACTGGCAGAATTTAGCGCCGCAAAATCGGAGGGGTTCCCGAGCGGTCAAAGGGATCAGACTGTAAATCTGACGCGAAAGCTTCGGTGGTTCGAATCCGCCCCCCTCCACCATATTAGGCTGGTTTAGTAAGGGTTTTGGGTAGGCCAAGACATTGAAGGTTCGCCCTGGTTTGAGGCGGCTGACGACTGGGCCGCGAAGGCGATGTTTCTGAAATGAGGCACTGCGTTGGAAAAGAGGTTTTAGGATTGAGGCGAAAGCCGATCGGCGCGGCGCATACGAGCGGCGACGGAGAGGCCGCGGTTTAGCAGAGTTAGCGGGTATAGTTTAGTGGTAGAACCCCAGCCTTCCAAGCTGATGACGCGAGTTCGATTCTCGCTACCCGCTCCAAGCTGCTAAGGCGTTGCTCGAAGGGTGGTTAGAATGCAGGCTCATATAGCTCAGTTGGTAGAGCACTTCCTTGGTAAGGAAGAGGTCACCGGTTCAAATCCGGTTATGAGCTCCATAATGAAGCGGGGCGGAATTCGTTGAGTGATTAGGCATTAAAAATATTTTTGGCAAAAAGCATTGGTTAAAATTGCCAATGCAGGGTTTAAAGAAATTCAGGGCTAAAAAAGGTTGTAGATAGAGTCATTAGGATGCGAGTAGTTATGCTCAAGGCCTAGTAGGGCTTGGAGGTCGCAAGGCAGTCGGTTTGATGCGTTAAGGCTAAAGTAATCAAAGTTGTATCAAGTAGAACGAAGGAGAGGCCAACAATGTCCAAAGAAAAGTTTGAGCGTACGAAACCCCACTTAAATGTTGGGACCAT